>JAFTFC010000133.1 GCA_017449725.1 Prevotella sp.
ACAGTAACCTCACCCTTATCAACAGCGTGCAGGATAGTGGTAGAACCTGTGGGAGTCGGAACGCGCTGAGCAGCACCAATCAGCTTACCATTGAGCTCGGGGATAACGAGACCGATAGCCTTGGCAGCACCAGTTGAGTTAGGAACGATGTTCTGAGCACCGGCACGTGCACGCTGAACATCACCCTTGCGCTGAGGACCGTCGAGAATCATCTGGTCACCGGTGTAAGCGTGAACTGTTGTCATGATACCGCTCTGGATGGGAGCGAAGTCGTTCAGAGCCTTTGTCATGGGAGCCAGACAGTTTGTTGTACAAGAAGCAGCTGAGATAACAGTGTCAGCAGGTGTCAGAGTCTTGTGGTTTACGTTGTAAACGATAGTGGGCAGATCGTTGCCTGCAGGAGCAGAGATAACAACCTTCTTAGCGCCAGCCTGGATGTGAGCAGAAGCCTTCTCGTTAGATGTGTAGAAACCAGTACACTCGAGAACAACGTCTACGTCGAGTTCGCCCCAAGGCAACTCTGCAGCGTTAGGCTTTGCATAGATAGTAATCTTCTTACCATCAACTACGATGTAATCCTCACCAGCCTCTACTGTGTGCTTGTTCTCACCGAACTTGCCAGCGAAACCACCCTGTGCTGTGTCATACTTCAGCAGGTGTGCGAGCATCTTAGGACTTGTAAGGTCGTTGATTGCTACTACTTCATAACCTTCAGCCTCGAACATCTGACGGAAAGCGAGGCGACCGATACGGCCGAAACCGTTAATAGCTACTTTTGTCATTTTCTTTTTACTTTTTATTAAAATGGTTAAAATAATACCTAAATTTATGTGAAAGGGAACATTTTTTTCCTTTTCGGGTGCAAAGTTATGAAAAAATTATTATATTTGCACTCAAATTCATCGCAAAAAGAAGTAAAAAAGTCAAGTTCTTGATTTAAATAAAGAAAAAAACGGACATTCTCCGCAGGGATTGCAAACCAAAGATTACAATTAAATTAACTAAATAAAATTTTGAATTATGGGATTTATCAGTGAATTTAAAGAGTTTGCCATGAAGGGCAACGTAATGGACATGGCTGTCGGCGTAATCATCGGCGGCGCGTTTGGTAAGATTGTTTCGTCTCTTGTTGACGACATCCTCATGCCTATCATAGGCGTAATCACAGGTGGTCTGGACTTCTCGGGTCTCAAGGCTACTATCGGTGATGCCAACATCACTTATGGTATGTTCATCCAGAACGTAGTGGACTTCCTCATTGTAGCTTTCTGTATCTTCCTTATGCTCAAGGGAATCAATAAGCTTAACCGCAAGAAGGTAGAAGAACCCGCTCCCGAGGCACCCGCAGGACCAACTCAGGAAGAGCTGCTTGCAGAAATAAGAGATTTACTTAAAAACAAATAGAATTATGAAGAAATTATTATTGAGCCTGGCGCTGATGATGACGGTAGCAGTTGCTTCGGCACAGGATGCAAGAACCGGCGCTACCCAGGTTGCACCTGCACAGCAGAAGGATAAAGTAGAAGTAAAGAAGGACTGCTGTAAAGATGCCAAGAACAGCGGTGCCGAGGTTAAGGCTTGCTGCAAGGACTCTGTCGCTAAGAAGTGCTGCAAAGCCAAGGGCGAGTGCAAGGACGCTGCTAAGAAGTGCTGCAAACAGAAGGCTGAGTGCAAGGACGCTAAGAAGTGCGACAAAGTAAGCGATAAGCAGAAGTCAAAGAAGTAACTTGGTCTGTTTGATATCAAATCTACAAGCGACGGAGAGCAATTCTTACTCTTCGTCGCTTGTTTCGTCCAACTGATTGTTCCAAAGGTATTTGCGCGTTTCGCTTACGAGCACTCCGCTGAGGAAGAGCAGCGAGAGGAGGTTGGGTATTGCCATCAGGGCATTCATGCAGTCGGCAAGGTTCCACACAATACTTAGGTGCATGATGCTTCCGACAAAGACCGACATGATGTAGGAGGCGCGGTAGTAGTACTTCCAGTGCTTGCTGTCGAGGTAGCTTACTGCCCTCTCTCCGTAGAGTTCCCAGCCGAGGATTGTGCTGAAGGCGAAGGTTATGAGTCCGAATGTCAGCAGCGGTGCTCCGATGTATGGTATCTTGGCGAAAGCCATCTTGGTTAGTGTGGCTCCGTTTTCGTGGGAGATGTCGGGATAGGCAATAACCGAACTTACTATTACAAGACCTGTAAGGGCACAGATTACTACTGTGTCCCAGAATGTTCCCGACGACGATACCAGTGCCTGGCGCACCGGGTTGCGCGTCTGTGCGGCAGCGGCGACGATGGGTGCCGAACCCATACCGCTCTCGTTTGAGAACAGTCCGCGGGCAATTCCGTATCGGGCGGCAATCATTATGGTGCTTCCGGCAAAACCTCCGCCTGCCGCCTTCGTGGTGAATGCCGACTCTACGATAAGCTTCAGTGCCGGTACCACGTAGCTGCCGTTGACAACGAGGATGTAGATGCAGCCTGCGATATAGAAGAACGCCATGAAGGGCACCAGCATGGTGCACACTCGGGCAATCGATTTTATTCCTCCGATAACAACCAGCGCCACCAACGTGGCAATTAGTATACCCATTATGGCTGGCGAAATGCCGTAAGTCTCGTGGGTGAGGGTGGTTATGGCGTTTGCCTGAACAGTGCTTCCGATACCAAACGAGGCAACAGCGGTGAAGAGTGCGAAGAGTGTCGCCATTTTCTTCCATCCCAATCCCCGTTCCAGAGCATACATCGGTCCGCCGAGAAAATGTCCTTTCTCGTCCTTCACCCTGTATTTCACTGCCAGCAGTCCCTCGGCGTATTTTGTTGAAATTCCGAAAAGACCTGTCAGCCAGCACCACAGCACAGCTCCCGGTCCGCCAAGTGCCACCGCCGTCGCCACACCTATGATGTTTCCCGTGCCTATTGTGGCGGCGAGCGATGTGGCGAGGGCACCGAACTGACTGACGTTGCCAGTTGAGTCGTTGTCCTTGTGGATAGATAGTTTTATGGCTTTCCAGATATATCGCTGTGGAAAGCGCAGAATCACGGTCAGGTAGATGTGGGTGCCGAGAAGCAGGAAAATCATTATCCATCCCCACAGCCAGCCGCTGATGTCGCTTAGTATATTGTTGATGGTTTCTATCATTGTGAGTTAAGAGTTAAGAGTTAAGAGTTTTCTATTGCTCTGAGATGTCAATGCCGATGCGCTTGAATCCCATTGAACGCAGCAGTTGGCGGAACTGTTGCGTGGCGTTTCCTTCGGCAGTCCGCATGTTCTCTGCCGTAAGGCAGCGCTGGCGCATCTTCGCCTCCGCCCTGTGGTACATCGCCTCGCGGTCTTCGTTGCTCCACGAACCGCTCTCATAGAAAGCCATCGTGCGTGCCTCGTCGATGAACTCGTCGTCGAGCAGTGCCACCGGCGGCAGGGTTATGCTGATGCTGTCTCCCTCTGTCCGTATCCAGTGCGGACGCACTTTCTTCATGTTCATTCCCAGACGCAGCGTGCCGTAGTATATGCGTATCAGCTCGTCATCGCTGAAGATGCCGCGTCGCACGGTGTCCACCAACTCCTCGTCGTGGATAGAGAGGAATTCCCATTCGCCGATGTCCTGAATCGAAGTGATGAGGGTGGGAGAGAGGCGGTCGTCGTCCTGTTGCGTGAGGCTTATTTCCGTCTTGCTCAGCGATGTGCAGAACCACAGTGTGCCTACCGCTATCACCACCATTATCGCCGCTATGATAATAAATTTCTTCTTCATATCCGATTAAAGCTATTAACCCACGACTCACGACCTGTGACCTACGACCAACTCCCTGACGTCCATGTCCTTGCGGAAAGTAATGGTTATATTCTCCTGTTCGAATCCCGCCTGTTCTATCATCGGTATCAGCATGTTTGCCGCACTCTGGCGTGCCTGTTCCACTATTCCCATCCGCGGAATGTCCTTCACTATGGATGCTCTTCCCTGTTTTTCCAGCTTCGACAGTTCCTCGTCGGTGAAGTTGGAGCGCAGCAGCGGCACCCGTTGCCTCACCTCCTGGTGGTTTATCTTGCTGCTTGTCAGTTCCACCTTCGGGTCGGGCAGTATTATCTCTATCTTGTCACCCAGCCGGTGCACGTTCTTATCAGAGAAGTCCGCGAAGTCTATCGACGCCTTTATCGTGGCATCCATCGGTATCGCAACATTCCGCTGTCCCAGCGGTATTGCCACGTTGAAGTCTTTCGACAGCATTGTTCCTTTCAGCGCCATCTCGTCTTTGTGGGTAACGATTTTGTGCACCTTGTATTCCGCCGTATATAGCCGCGAACATTTCTGTATCTGCATCACCATCATGGGTATGGTGTCCACCTGTTGAGTCTCCTCCTCCGGTTTCTCCCGGGTCGAACAGGCAGTCAGCAATAGCGAGATAGCCGCTAAATATATAATAATGTATTTCATGTTCATTTCAGGAATCCACGATACATTTCTGCATTCAATTGTAGTGCTGTCATATTTCCTCAAATATTCATTCTGTTTGCAAAGTTAGTGATAATTCCATCAATTTTCGGGCGTTGCCAATGTGCTTAACAGTTTTTTTCTTTTTTTTTTTTTTTTGTATAATGTTTTCGTTTGTTAAATGAAAATAAACTACTTTTGCACCGAAATTATTATATCTGGATAGTAACTTTCCAAATTCACTATAGTATTAACATTATTAATAATTTAACAAGAGGTAATGAAACGAAAAGAAAAGAAGCGTTATGTTGTTCCGTTCACCATGGCTGTTGGCATTGAAGTCGCTCAGCTGATTGCCGCAAGTGGGGGGA
>JAFTFC010000134.1 GCA_017449725.1 Prevotella sp.
CCCGAACTGGAGGCAGGCAACAGCTACACCTTCAACCTCATGGTGGGTAAGAACAGAATTGAGGTGGCAAGCGTCACCGTACAGGACTGGACCACCGGCGAGACACTCGCAGGAGGACAGGCTGAGGAGGGCAGCGCATCCACACCGCTTGACAACACCACCACCGCATGGACGGCAGGCACCTTCGCCGTGCCCGCAGGCGGACTGACCTACAGCGACGCCATCACCGTTAGCGGCGACGTGACGCTCGTGCTCACCGACGGCGAGACACTCACCCTGAACAAGGGCATCAGCCTTGCCAGCGGCGCAACGCTCACCGTCGAGGGCAATGGAACGATGAACGTCAACGGTACAAATGAAAGCACTGCTTCAACCGTAGCAGGTACTGGCACACTGGTGTTGACCAGCGGAACGCTGACAGTTAAGGGCGGCAACGGCGGCAGTGTCGGTGAATATGATGATGAAGTGACAAAATCAGCCGGTGGCATAGCAATCAATGGTGCTGTGACCGTCAGCGGCGGAACGCTGACAGCCACGGGCGGTAATGGCGGTGCTGGCGGTAGTGGTTGTGATAGTAGAGCAGGAGCTGGCGCTGCAGCCATCAGCGGAGATGTAACTGTAAGTGGCGGCACCCTGACAGCCACAGGCGGCAACGGCGGCAGCTTTAGTGGTAGCACATTGGGACCTGATGGTTATGCAGGAGCCGGCGGCACTGCCATTGTCGGTTCTGTGACCATCACAGACGGCACAGTGACAGCCACAGGCGGCAACGGTGGTAGTATTACCATCAGTAATTTTGGTGCGGAGCTTTATGCAGGCAATGGCGGCGCTGCCATCGGCGGCAATGCAACCTTGACCGGTGGCACGCTGAACAAAACCAACGGCACTAACGGTACAGTCGGTGGCAGTGGAAATAAGATCGAATGTTCTGCCGGTACCGGTGGCGCAGCTGTCGCAGGAACTATAACCAACAACGGCGGCACGGTCAATTAAGACACCGACAACACCAGCACCCGCCAAACGCGTTCTTTGAACCAGTGACACCAATTCTTGCTGGGCACAATACCGTCCGACGGCACAGTCTGGTCAGACGGTAAGGGCATAGTCACAGCGTGATGTGGGAGTAACCCTCACATCCCGTGACCATAGCAAGAACCAACGAACCCAAGGAGGGCGACCCCCGCACGCCACGGCGCACGGCAGGCCGCCCTCCTTTTTCAATCCCTTTCCGCCCCGTCGCGCTAAAAAATCTGCAGAAACCGCAGGAATGTCGGGAAAAAGTTGTATATTTGCAGCCAGAAACTCATAAATGATAGAAATATGGCAACAACAACCGCAAGAAGACAGCAGACCAGGCATCCCATGAGTTACTACTGGAACGTGGTGAAGGACATGGACGACAGCCAGAAAATAGAACTGATAGCAATACTGGCCGAGAGCATAAGGACTACTGCCGCCAAGAGCATGGAGGCCAACAGCGAGTACGAGCCTCTTCCCCGCTACACGCTGAAGGAGATGAACGCCCTGCTCGACGAGGCAGAGGCTAACTTTGCAGCTGGCAAGGGCATACGCCACGAAGAGGTGATGAGCGAGATGGACGAGGAAATCAAGCGCTGGGAGCAGGAAGCAAAGGTGGAGTAGCGTACTGAACACCGTCGCCGAATAGTCGGCGAGGCACTTTCCTCTTCGCCGCGCCGCGCTAAAAAAAACGCAGAAAACGCAAATTTGCCTCCTTTTCTAAAAGCTTAGCTTTTGGACTGTTACAATTACTTTGTAATGGCGTTACAAAGTAACTGTAACGCCATTACAAGGTAATTGTAAAAACCGCTATTGATATTGGCGGAGGGCGGCGATGAGTTCGCTGTTCTCCGTCTTGGTTCCGATGGTTATGCGGAGGCAGTTCTGGCAGAGTTGCACTCTGTTGCGGTTGCGCACGATGATGCCGCGGTCCACCAGATAGTTGTATATCTTGTTGGCATCGGTCATCTTGGCCAGAAAGAAGTTGGCATCCGTTGGATAAACCTTTTCGCAGATGGGCAGTTCGCTGAATGCTACCATCATGCGCCCACGCTCCTGCAATAGTATCTTGACCCAGTTGTCAACCTCATAGGGATCCTTCAGTGCCTCGAGTGCCTGCTGCTGGGTTAGCAGGTTTACATTATAGGGATATTTCACCTTGTTGAATATATCGATGATGTCCTTCGAGGCGAAAGCCATTCCCAGGCGGATGGCAGCGCAGCCCCATGCCTTCGACATGGTGTTGAGTACTATCAGGTTGGGATATTTTGCCAGTTCTGAGCGTAGGGTCTTCTGGGCGGAGAAGTCGCTGTAAGCCTCGTCTACAATCACTATTCCCTCGAAACCCTCGATCACCTTTAAGACTTCGTCGCGTTTAAGACAGTTACCCGTAGGGTTGTTTGGCGTGCATAGCCATATGATCTTGGTGTGCTCGTCGGTAGCATCCAGAAGCTGCGAGGCCGTTATCTGGTAATGGTCGTCTAGCAGCACGGGGCGATATTCCGTGTTGTTTATATCGGCGCATACCTTATACATGCCGTATGTGGGCTCTATGGCTACCACATTGTCTACACCAGGTTCGCAGAAACAGCGATAGGGCAGGTCGATAGCCTCGTCGCTGCCATTGCCCAGAAAAATGTTCTCCGCCGGTACACCCTTGACTTTAGAGATGGCAGCCTTCAGTTCCAGCTGCAGAGGGTCGGGGTAGCGGTTGAACGGCTGGTTATAGGGATTCTCGTTGGCATCGAGAAACACGCGTGCCTCCCTGCCGGCATACTCATTCCTTGCAGAACTATACGGCGCGAGGTTCCAGATATTGGGCCTTGTTAATTCTTGAAGTGATTTCATTTCAAACTTTTTAATCTTACTGTCATCGCGTTCTTATGGGCATCCAGCTGCTCCGCCTCGGCCATCAGCTCTACGGCGTGGCCAATGCTGCGTATACCGTCCTCAGACAGATGCTGGAAGGTGATCTTCCGACAGTAGCTGTCCAGATTTACGCCGCTGTAGGCTGTTGCATAGCCGTGTGTTGGCAGCGTGTGGTTAGTGCCGCTGGCATAGTCGCCGGCACTCTCACAGGCATATTCCCCAAGGAACACGCTGCCTGCATTCACCACCTTCTCGGCCACCTTCTGATAATTCTTCACCTGAAGTATCAAGTGCTCAGGGGCATAAGTATTCGAGAGGTCTATTGCCTCTTGGATGTTGTTTACCAATACCAGTCTGCTGTTCTCCAGCGCCTTGGCAGCTATCTCCTTACGGGGCAGTTGCTCCAGTTGGCGGTTCACCTCGGCTTGTACGTCGAGTATCACCTGTTCCGATGTCGTGATCAGGAATACCTGAGAGTCGATGCCGTGTTCGGCCTGCGACAGCAAGTCGGCAGCAACAAACTCTATGTTGGCATCCTTGTCGGCGATTACACATACCTCCGACGGACCTGCAGGCATGTCGATAGCCACGTCGTGCAGACTTACCTGCTGCTTGGCTGCCATCACATACTGGTTGCCTGGACCGAAAATCTTGTATACCTTGGGTACGCTTTGTGTGCCGTATGCCATGGCACCGATAGCCTGCACGCCACCTGCCTTGAATATCTGGCTTACACCGGCTATGCGGGCAGCTACCAGTATGGCGGGGTTCACCTTTCCGTCGCGACCCGGAGGTGTGCAGAGCACTATCTCCTTGCAGCCGGCTATCTTGGCTGGTGTGGCCAGCATTAGTACGGTAGAGAAGAGTGGGGCAGTGCCGCCTGGGATATAGAGGCCAACCTTCTCGATGGCAACGCTCTTCTGCCAGCATACCACACCAGGCTGTGTCTCCACCTTCTTACCCTTGAACTGCTGCGACTCGTGGAAAGTCTTTATGTTGTAGTGGGCCACCTGTATGGCAGCCTTCAGTTCAGCATTCACCAGCTGTTCGGCCTCGTTCATCTCTTCCTCGGTAACGGCAAGCGAGGGCAGGTCTACATGGTCGAACTTCAGTTCGTAGCCCTTCACGGCATCGTCACCGCGCTTCTTCACGTCGGCCAGCACCGATGCTACCGTCTCGTTCAGTTGCGATACGTCCAGATGTGGTCGCTCTACAATCCCGGCCCATTCGCTCCTCTCGGGATACCTTATTATATTCATAGAATCATCTTTTCAATCGGGGTTACAAGTATGCCCTGTGCGCCCATCTCCTTCAGTTTGCCTATAATCTC
>JAFTFC010000135.1 GCA_017449725.1 Prevotella sp.
CATGAGAACATCCCGGACAATAGTGCATTGGGACGTCGTTCATGAGCGTCGGCTTCTTGTAAACAAGATTTTCAGGACTAATTATCTCTTTCATAGCAACTTCTCCTTTAATGCGTTAACAATCTCCTCGGGCTCAGGGACAATACCGCCAAGACGACCGAAGTATTCTACCGGCACCTCACCATTGATGGCAAGACGCACGTCTTCAACCATCTGACCGGCATTTATCTCGGCTACGAGCACACCCTTCTTTCCGCGTGCCATCTCGGCAATCTGCTTTGACGGGAATGGCCAAAGGGTAATGGGTCGGAAAAGACCCACCTTTAATCCTTCCTCGCGAGCCAGTTCGATAGCTTTCTCGGAGATTCGAGCTGCCGAGCCGAAACTAACTATGAGGTATTCGGCATCATCGCACTGTTGTGTCTCGAATCTTACTTCCTTGTTACGAATCTCCTCATATTTCTCCTGCAGGTGGATATTTCGTTTCTCCATCTCCTCGGGTTTAAGTTCAAGCGACGTAATGATATTCGGCTTACGGTCTTTTGTGCGTCCGAAGGTTGCCCAGGGGCACTGCTGACGAATCTCCTCTTCAGTACGGCGAGGTTTGAACGGCGGAAGGACTATTTTCTCCATCATCTGTCCAATAACTCCGTCGGATAGAATCATTGCTGGATTGCGATACTTGAAAGCCAGTTCGAATGCCAGATCCACGAAGTCAGCCATTTCCTGTACCGATGCTGGCGCAAGTGTGATAACATAGTAGTCACCGTTGCCTCCTCCTCGTGTTGCCTGAAAATAGTCAGCCTGCGATGGTTGTATTGTTCCAAGACCAGGACCTCCGCGCTGCACATTGACAAACACGCCAGGGAGTTCGGCACCTGCGAGGTATGCTATTCCTTCCTGCATCAGCGCTACGCCGGGAGACGATGATGATGTCATCACCTTCTTTCCTGCACCGGCACCTCCATAGACCATGTTTATCGATGCCACCTCACTCTCTGCCTGCAACACAACCATTCCTGTTGTCTCCCAGGGCTTTTGCTCGGCGAGGGTTTCTATCACTTCACTCTGTGGCGTAATGGGATAGCCGAAATACCCGTCGCATCCACATCTGATGGCTGCATGGGCTATTGCTTCGTTACCCTTCATCAAGGTTACTTCTCTTTCTGCCATATTTGTTACTCCTTTACTCTATAAACTGTTATACACCCGTCAGGACACACGATGGCGCAGGAAGAGCATCCTATACAATTGTCAGGACGGACCGCTTCCACGTATGGGTATCCGTGAACATTTACTTTCTTAGTTGCCATTTCGATAACATCTTTTGGACATGCTACCGTACACAGGGCGCAACCTTTGCACCGTTCTGTATTGACTACTATTGCACCTCTTATTTTTGCCATATATGTTTTTTGTACGTTTTAATTCTAATTCGGGTGTAAAGTTACAAATAAGTAAACTAACTTCCAAAAATAATTTGGATTTTCTTCACCAAATCTTTATCGGCACTACTACTACCGACCATTATTTCATACTTACCGTCCACTATGCGCAAGTGTTCGACTATAGGTTCAGTGTCTAAGGATTGTATATATCCTTACAATAGTAGTTCAATATGTCATCGAGCATCTGCTTAGCCTCTACGGCAGGGCTCCCGGGATCGAGGGCGATCGCTTCGAGATAGCAGTTTATAGCCTGTTGGTAGTCACCCTGTCGCCGGTATTCGTTACCCTGTCTATAGTATTCTTCGGATGTCATTTGTAGTATTCTTTCTTTCCCGCTGCCAGTGTGTTCTTCATCAGCGAACAGATTGTCATAGGACCGACGCCTCCAGGTACCGGGGTGATGAAGGAGCACTTGGGTGCCACTTCGTCAAACTTCACGTCGCCATTAAGGCGGAAGCCGCTCTTCCTTGTTGCGTCGGGTACGCGAGTGGTACCTACATCCACGATTACGGCTCCGTCTTTCACCATGTCTGCCGTAACGAAATCGGGTCTGCCGATGGCAGCAATGATTATGTCTGCCGCGCGACATTCTTCCTTCAGCGTCTTTGAGCGGCTATGGCATACTGTTACCGTTGCGTCGCCATACTGCTTCTGCATCATCAGCTGCGCCATGGGCTTGCCTACTATGTTCGAGCGACCGAGTATTACACACTTCTTTCCGCTCGTCTCAATGCCGTAGCGCTGCAGCAATGTAATTATTCCGAGGGGAGTGGCACTGATAAAGCACGGCAGACCTATCGCCATACGTCCCACGTTAATGGGATGAAATCCGTCGACATCCTTACGGTAGTCGATAGCCTCGATTATCTTCTGTTCGTCGATATGCTTTGGAAGCGGTAGCTGTACGATAAAACCGTCGACGTCAGTGTCGCGATTCAATCGCGACACACACTCAAGGAGTTCCTCTTCGGTAACGTCTTCCTCGTAGCGTATCAGTGTCGACTTGAAACCGCACGCCTCGCACGCCAGCACCTTATTCTTAACGTAAGTCTCCGAACCGCCGTCGTGTCCTACAAGCACTGCTGCCAAATGAGGCTGCTTGCCTCCTGCCGCTACTATCTTTTTTACTTCCTCGGCAATCTCAGCCTTTATCGCTGCCGCCGTTGCTTTTCCGTCTATCAGTTGCATCATTTCTTTATTAGAATTTTGGCATTCCCTTCATCATTCCCATCATGTTCTTCATTCCGCCGCCCGACACCATCTTCATCATCTTACGCATCTGGTCGAACTGCTTTATCAGTCGGTTCACCTCCTGGATGTTCGTGCCGCTACCCTTGGCTATGCGGTTACGGCGGCTGGTATTTAGGATTTCGGGATTCGAGCGCTCCTTGGGTGTCATGCTTTGGATTATCGCCTCTATTCCCTTGAATGCATTGTCGTCAATGTCGATATCCTTGATAGCTTTGCCTACACCAGGAATCATGCCTGCCAATTCTTTCAGGTTACCCATCTTCTTTATCTGGTTTATCTGTCCGAGGAAGTCATTGAAGTCGAACTTGTTCTTCATGATCTTCTTCTGCAGGCGGCGTGCCTCTTCTTCGTCGTACTGCTCCTGAGCACGCTCTACAAGGCTTACCACGTCACCCATTCCCAGAATTCTGTCTGCCATTCTCGAGGGGTGGAACACATCGATGGCTTCCATCTTCTCACCGGTACCGATGAACTTAATCGGTTTTGTCACCACCGTGCGGATAGAGAGTGCCGCACCACCGCGTGTGTCACCGTCGAGCTTGGTGAGCACCACTCCGTCGAAGTCCAGCCGGTCGTTGAACTCCTTGGCGGTATTCACTGCGTCCTGACCCGTCATCGAGTCAACCACGAAGAGTGTCTCGTCGGGATTAACGGCATTCTTCAGAGTCTCTATCTCGTTCATCATCTCCTCGTCGACAGCCAGTCGTCCGGCGGTATCGATGATAACTACATCGTGGCTTTTTGCCCTCGCCTCACGTATGGCGTTGTTGGCAATCTCAACTACGTTCTGATTGCCGTCCTCGCTGTACACGGGCACTCCGATCTGCTCTGCCACAACCTTCAACTGCTGGATAGCGGCGGGACGATAAACGTCGCACGCCACAAGCAGCGGGTTCTTGTGCTGTTTTGTCTTGAGCATGTTGGCAAGCTTTCCCGAGAAAGTCGTCTTACCCGAGCCCTGGAGTCCCGACATAAGAATTATGGCGGGACGACCCTCCAGTTTCAGGGGTACGGCGTCGCCACCCATCAGTGTTGCCAGTTCGTCATGAACCAGCTTCACCATCAGCTGACCCGGTTTTATGGCAGTGAGTACGTTCATACCCATCGCCTTCTCCTTCACCGTGTCGGTAAATGTCTTGGCTACCTTATAGTTTACGTCGGCATCGAGCAGAGCCCTTCTAACATCCTTAAGGGTTTCCGCTACGTTTATCTCTGTTATTTTACCTTCACCTTTAAGTATTTTAAAGGACCTTTCTAACCTATCACTTAAATTCTCAAACATCTTTATTTAATTCATAATGCATAATGCATAATTCTCAATTCTCAATTCTCAATTTTCAATTCTCAATTCTCAATTCTCAATTACAACTCGCTGTCGCTCTTTTCAAACGTGTTACCCTTACTCATGTCGCCCGTGTCAAGACCCAGCTTCAGCCACTTCATGCGCTGCTTAGACGTTCCGTGGGTGAAGGTCTCGGGTTGTGAGTATCCGCGAGCTTTCTCTTGCAGGTAGTTATCGCCGATAACCTGTGCACAGCGGATAGCCTCTTCTATGTCACCATCCTCGAGCGAACCGAACATCTGGTTGTCGTGGTGTGCCCAAACTCCGGCATAGAAGTCGGCGAGCAGTTCCAGACGCACGCTTATCTTATTTGCCTCAGTCTGGTTGGTGCGACTCATTGCCGAATGTGCTTGGTCGAGCGTTCCCAGAAGGTACTCCACATGGTGTCCCACCTCGTGGGCAATGACGTATGCATAGGCGAAGTCACCGTCGGCACCCAGCTGTTTCTTCATCGTAGTGAAGAAGGACAGGTCGATGTAGAGCGACTGGTCGGCAGAGCAGTAGAACGGTCCCACCTGGGCGTTTCCCGTACCGCATCCTGTCTGTACGCTTCCAGTATAGAGTACCATCTTCGGGGCTTTGTATGTGCGTCCCATGTCCTTGAACACCTTGGTCCACACGTCCTCTGTACCAGCAAGTATCTGCGACGAGAACTTCGCCAGTTCCTGTTCTTCCTCGGTAAACTCTCGGTCGCTCTGTTCGGTGACGTTCTCACTCTGGTTCATCATCTGCGAACCCACGTTCTGTACCACGTCGCCCAGGTTACCTCCGCTCATGAAGGTGATGAGGGCTATTATGACGATACCTCCCAGACCAAGTCCGGCTTTCTGACCACCGGTCATTCGTCTGCGGTCGTCCACGTTGTTACTTTCTCTTCTTCCGTCTAAACGCATAATATCTTTTTTACTTTTTTACCTTTTTACTTTTTTACCTTTCACAATCACGATTCCCTTGTAACTTCCGTCCACACGCTGACCGTTAAGGTTGTAGTATATCGCGGGCAGAGGACTGTGGGTCGTGGGCTGTGTGATGCCGTCTGGCTCGGGTTCGGGTTCGGGCTCGGGCTCAGGCTCAGGTGTCTCACTGCCTTCGTATTTGTCATAGCTGAATGCCTGGTCCTTCTTTGTTCCCCATATATACTGCTCCAGTCCGGGATAGTCCACGAACGGGTTGCGGTTCTTCTGTATGCCTGCGGCAGCGATGTTTCTTGCTTTCTCCACTTCGTCCACAGAATCATCCTCAGCCCAACGCATGAACATGTCAAGTGCCCACTCGTTCAGTGCCGGGTACTTGTTGCCTGCGAACACGACGCTCGCAGTTCCACCATTCCAGTTAGCTACAAGATTCTCATAACATGTCGCCATATAGAAGTATATACGTGCTATATCGCCTTTCACATCGTCACCGGGCTCGAACACCGTTCCGTTATATCCCGTGGTCTTGCAACTGCCCAGTTTGCAGTAGCCGCCATTAGAGGTATATGTAGCGGAGCCTACCTCTCCTAAGGGATAGTTGCCGCGTCGGTTGTTTACATAACCATCTGTTGGCACCACGTGGTGAAGGTCGCTCTTAGGCTTACCGCTACCGAACCAGCTCTGCGGCACAAGGTGTTCGCGATTATACACATCGCCTTCCTTCTTGTAGCTTCCGGCTTTATCTTCTATGTGGACAAACTTCGTACTCTTTGAATACCAGTCGCGCACATAGCCGTCTTCTCTCGTATCTGTTTCCTTGTAGGCTTCCAAGAGCCCGTCATAGCCTATGTCTGTATGATCACTTATTATGTTATACATTGCTGTCTTCAGGGCGCTACCCTTCTTTCCGTCAGCATTCTTGTAGTAAGTACCGCTGTCATTGGGTCCCTGGGCAAAGATGCTCAGCCCGAAAGCGAGAGCGGCAACCAATAGTGTGTTTCGTTTCATGACTTAGATAGATTAATGTTTTTTATTTTGCAAAAGTACAAAGAATTAAACGGAAAACCAAAGAAAAATGGTAAATTATTTTGTTTGGCACCTTATTTTTACTACTTTTGCAAACTCATGCGACGCAACAATTACGAATTCCTCACGACTGCTCCAGTACCGAAAGTCATTGGTACTCTTGCCGTTCCTACAATCATCAGCATGATGGTTACGAGCATTTACAGTC
>JAFTFC010000136.1 GCA_017449725.1 Prevotella sp.
CTGCCACACGGTTGCCGTTGCCGTCGATATTCACAATGACGCCATCCTCTGATATGGCATTGGCGCTGGTCAGATAGACGTCTGTTGAGAACGCCCTGAGATACATGGTCTGCTTCTCTTCCGGCGTCTCAACCAAGTCACGGTCAAGCACTTCCAGCGTTCCCCTGCCTTTCAGCGCATCAGGAATACCCAGGTCGCGCACAGTCATCGTGCCGCCCCACGTCACAGAGCTGCCGTCAGCGATGAGTTCCGAAACTTTCTTCACGGTCTCTTCGCCAGTCGGACAATAGAAGCCCTCTATATGGCGGCGCTGTAGGTTCTTGATGAGCCGCTCCGCCAGTCGCTCGTTTCTTAATTCTTTTGGTGTCATACCTCTATAGTTTTTTAGTTATTTTCATAATAGTCCTACCGCCTCGAACATTGTTCTATTGGCCGCCACTTTCTTGTCGAATGCCAAAGGATAGGCGCGGGAGGAAGAGGGCAGGCGATAAAGCATGATCGCTTGTCTGTCGTGATTGTGTACATAGGGTATAGCGATGGATTCTCCTACCTTAGGACCGTTCTCGATGTCGAAATACTGGCAGAGGGTGTCAGTTGCTTTCTGACCCGTGGTTACAATAGCCTCGCAATGGGGCAACTTCAACAGAAGCGCACGGATGTCAGTCGGTTCCACCACTTCCAAGAACTCATCAGATGCATTGTCCTTCAGACGACGGACGGCTGTGGCGGTGTCATAGAAGGCGATACCTTTCTCCTGACAAAATGCAATGATCGCCTCTCGGTCGAATGCCTTTCGAACTGTCAGCACGAAATGGTTCCTGTTGCCAAAGAATACCTCGCCCTCAATCCTCCAATGGTCGTTGATAAAATTGGGGTAGTAGAACTCCATGCACCACCGCTTCTTCTGCGGCGGAAAACTGCCAAGAAACAGCACGCGTGCGTTCTCGGGTAGAAACGGTACCAGTGGATGGCGCTCTATAGGCAGTTCAACATCTTGCATATTCCTTCTAAGTATTTTTTGTCCGTCTCATCGAACGTCCCCAATTCCTTGCTGTCGATATCAAGCATAGCCACAACGACACCCTCAGCGGAGCACACCGGCACGACAATCTCCGACCGCGACTCGCTGCTGCACGCGATGTGCCCGGGAAATTGCTCCACGTCGGGCACCACAATGGTCTCGCGTCTTTTCCATGCCGTGCCGCACACGCCGCGTCCGAATCCTATATGCATACATGCTACCGGTCCCTGGAACGGCCCAAGCACCAACTCCTTTTCGTCAGAATCAGCCTTGTGTGCCACCCGATAGAACCCCGTCCACCAGAATCTCATCGCCTCGTGAATCACTGCACTCACATTGGCCATCACCGCCACGGCATCCGTCTCGCCCGCTATCAGCGCCTCGATCTGCCGCGTCAGCAACTCGTATTTTTCAACTTTGTCCATACCGCTCACTCTTTGCTTGCGATGCACTCAATTTCCACCAGGGCACCCTTGGGCACGGACTTCACGGCAAAGGCGCTGCGGGCAGGGTAGGGCTCAGTGAAAAACTCAGCGTATACCTCGTTCATGGCGGCAAAGTCCGCGATGTCAGCAAGTAACACTGTCGTCTTCACTACGTTTTTCATATCAACTCCTGCTGCCTTAAGGATTTCCCGCGCATTAGTCAGTGCCTGTCGCGTCTGTGCCTTGATTCCATCCGGGAATGTTCCCGTTGCGGGATCTATTGGCAGTTGTCCACTTGCGAACACGAGTCCGCCTACTTCGATTGCCTGGCTGTACGGTCCAATAGCTGCCGGTGCCTTCTCTGTCTTAATTGCTTTCATCTTCCTGGTTGTTTAAATTGAAATTAGAATATTAAGGTGCAAAGATAATAAAAAGAAATTGTATCGCGAGCGATTTATTGTTAAACAAGATTAAAGTTTTAAGTAAATCGCTTGCGACATAAAATAAACTCCTTATCTTTGCCAGCGAATTAAACACTAAAAAAGATAAATAGTATGAAAAAGATTTATGATTTCAAGGCTCTTACGAGCAAAGGAAAAGAGATTGACTTCAAGGATTTCGAAGGTAAGGTTCTGCTGATTGTAAATACGGCAAGTAAGTGTGGTTTTACACCTCAGTTTGCGGGGCTGGAGGAGATGAACCAGAAATACAAGGATCGTGGTCTGGTAGTTATCGGTTTCCCCTGCAACCAGTTCAAGGAGCAGGATCCAGGCAACGATGCCCAGATTGAGGAGTTTTGCCAACTGAACTATGGCGTGACTTTCCAGATTATGAAGAAGACAGACGTAAACGGACCGGCTGCCGAACCTATTTTCGAATATCTGAAGGAGCAGGCTCCCAGCGAAGAATATAAGGGTCTGAAGGCTAAGGCGACGCATGCCATGCTTAAGAGGATGAGTAAGAGTGTGGAGAAGGACAGCGACATACTGTGGAACTTTACTAAGTTCTTGATTTCGAAGGATGGTGAAACTATTCGCCGCTATGCTCCCACTACAGAGCCAAAGGACTTTGAGAAGGAGATTGAAGAAATGCTTTAATCATTGAACATTGAAATGGCGCACGCAGAATTACTACTTGAGAATCAGATTTGTTTCCGCCTTTACACGGCGGCACGACTTATTACCCAAGCATACACGCCGATGCTGACGGAGATGGGTATTACTTATCCGCAGTATCTGGTGCTGATGGTGCTGTGGGAGAATGATGTGCAGCCAGTGAATGACATCGCCCATCGACTGCTATTGGAGACAAACACCGTCACGCCATTGCTGCAACGCATGGAGAAGCAGGGGTTGGTATGCCGTAAAAAAGGCGAACACGACAGGCGCCAGCAGATAGTAAGTTTGACGGAAAAGGGTAGGGCGATGGAAGAACAGGCTTATCGGCTTATACCTGACGGAATGGGTAGGCAACTGTCTGCTTGTCCACTGAAGCAAAGGGATTACCAGGCTCTTGCCAAAGAATTGGACATACTAATAGGAACGCTAAAGAATAAATAGTATTAAGAGGTGATTTTTACGTTGGCAAGATCTACAAAAACCGTTTTGTTACTTATGTCTCTGTCTGCATATCTGACTATTCAGGCACAGGATGCAGATACGCTCAAGACGCAGCATCTGGACGAGGTGACGGTTTCGGTAAGACGCAGTGGCACAGTGCGTATGAGGGGTGCGGAAAATGGTGTGGCTATAGGTCGTGAGGAATTATTCCGGGCGGCTTGTTGTAATCTGGGTGAAAGTTTTACCACCAACCCATCGGTAGATGTGAATTACAGTGATGCTACTACTGGAGCGAAGCAGATAAAACTGTTGGGACTTAGTGGTATCTATGTGCAGATGCTCACTGAGAACCTGCCGAACTTCCGCGGTGTAGCCTCTCCCTATGCCCTCGACTATGTGCCTGGCACATGGATGCAGAGCATTCAAGTGTCGAAAGGTGCCTCGTCGGTGCGCAATGGCTACGAGAGTATTACGGGGCAGATAGATGTTGAATATCTGAAGCCCGATGCCGATGAGGGGCTTACGGTGAACATCTATGGCAACACAATGAGCCGCCTCGAAGCCAATGCCGATGCTAATGTACACTTTAACAAACGACTCAGCACAGAGTTGTTGCTGCACTATCAGGACGACCTGGCGGAGCATGATGCCAACGACGACGGCTTCATGGATCAGTCCAATGTCCGCCAGTGGAATATGCAGAACCGCTGGAAATGGAAGAGTGACGGTTACTTGTTCCATGGGGGCTTGTCGCTCATTAAGGAAAAACGTGATGGCGGTCAGACGTCTCACCACACGCCACTTGCCAATCACCTCTATACAACAGCTGTTGAGACCAACCGATATGAAGGCTACATGAAGCATGCCTTCGTTATCAATCAGGAACATTCCACCAATATCGCATTCATGGGAAATGCATCGCTTCACCAGATGAATGCTACTTTTGGAAGAAAACACTATGATGTTGACGAGACAAATGCCTACATGCAGTTGCTGTTCGAGACAGATTTCTCCAAGCAGCATAATCTTTCGGCAGGCTTGTCATTCAGTCACGACTATATGGACACCGATGGAGCAGAGAACACGTATGGTGCCTACGCTCAGTATACTTACAACCTCAATGACAAGTTGGTGGCAATGGCTGGTCTGCGTGCTGACCACAGTAATCTGCACGGTACTTTCGTAACGCCCCGCCTGCACCTCAAGTTGACGCCTCACGAGGTTGTCAGTCTCCGTCTATCTGCTGGCAAAGGTTACCGTACGTCGCATGCTATGGCAGAGAATGTGTATTTGCTTGCCAGCGGACGACAGTTGGTTATAGATGACCTGAAACAGGAGGAAGCATGGAACTACGGAGCCAGTGCGTCACTCTATATTCCCATAGCGCGCAAGACGCTGAAGATGAATGTGGAGTATGCCCGTACAGACTTCAGCCAACAGGCAGTCATCGACTACGACAGCAACCCTTCCCAGATTCATATTACAAACCTGCACGGAAAGTCATACTCAAACACGTTTCAGATAGATGCCACCTATCCACTGTTTACAGGATTTGAAATGACCGCTGCGTGGAGATGGAACGACGTAAAGACTACGTATGGCGGACGACTGATGGAGAAACCCCTCAACAGCCGTTACAAGGGACTTGTAAGTGCCAGTTATAAGACTCCCTTGGGGTTGTGGCAGTTTGATATGACCTTGCAAATGAACGGCGGGGGACGAATGCCGACACCTGTCGACGGGCTGTGGGCGAGTAGTTTTCCTGCCTATGAGCAGTTGTCGGCACAGGTTACTCGTTGGTTCCGTCACTTCTCTATCTACATCGGTGGCGAAAACCTGACTGGCAAGCGGCAGCGCCAGACGGTAATCAATGCAGCCGACCCTTGGAGCACTACCTTTGATCCCACAATGATTTGGGGACCTGTACATGGAGCCTTGGGGTATGTAGGCATCAGAATGAACATTGGTAAACATTTATAAAACCATATCATCATGAAGAAAATAATATTACTTGGTCTTAGTATGCTCTTCAGCATGAGCATCTCGGCAAAAGACATCAAAACAGTCGTGGTAACAACGCAGCCGCAAATGCACTGCGAGAACTGTGAGAATCGCATCAAGGGCAACCTGCGTTTCGAAAAAGGCGTCAAAAAGATAGAGACAAACATAGAGAAACAACAAGTCACCATCACTTACGATGCCGAGAAGACGAATCCGGAAACTATCGTCAATAGTTTCGAGAAATTCGGCTACACTGCTACCGAGATGGGCAATCCGATATATGGCATCACAGTGAAGGACGCTTCGGGTCAGGACTTGTCGCTGTCGAACTACAGTGGAAAGGTGCTGCTAATAGTGAACACCGCCACCCGCTGCGGTTTTACACCACAGTACAAAGAATTGGAAGCACTCTACGAGAAATATAATGCCCAAGGCTTTGAAATCCTCGACTTCCCCTGTAATCAATTCGGTGAACAGGCGCCAGGTACGATACAAGAAATCCATGAGTTCTGCACTGCCAATTTCGACATCCGTTTCCAGCAGTTCGAAAAGATAGACGTTAACGGTCCGGATGAGTCGCCTTTGTTCACTTATCTTAAGTCACAACAGGGTTTCGGCGGCTTCGACCTAACAGACCAGAAGGGCATGCTCATGGACCAGATGCTACGCAGGCAGGATACCGAATACGACAAGAAGCCGGACATCAAGTGGAACTTCACCAAGTTTCTCGTTTCTCGTGAGGGACGTGTCCTGAAGCGCTATGAACCGACAGATAAAGTCTCAGATATTGAAGTTGACATACAAAAGCAATTGAAATAAAGAAAAATAGTTTTTTCTTTTGTTTTCCGCTCACTTCTTTGTACCTTTGCGGACGCTATGCAGGACTTTATACATCTTCACGTACATACGTACTATTCTATACTCGACGGACAGTCACCGGTTGAAAAGCTGGTGGACAAGGCTATTGCCGACGGCATGAAGGGAATGGCTATCACTGACCATGGCGACATGTTCGGTGTGAAGGAACTGTTCGATTACTGTAAAAAGGTGAACAAGAAACTGAAGGAGGAGGGCAAGGAACCCTTTAAGCCCATCTTCGGTTGCGAGATGTATGTGTCGCGACATGGTAGTAAGTCGCTGCGCCGCGGTCAGGAGGATCAGAGTGGTTACCACCTCATTGTGCTGGCTAAGAATTTCACCGGTTATAAGAACCTGATAAAGCTTGTTAGCCGTTCGTGGACCGACGGATTCTATATGCGTCCGCGAACAGACCGTGAGGATTTGGAGCGATACCACGAAGGACTCATAGTTTCCTCGGCATGCATAGCAGGTGAAGTACCAAAGAAGATTCTTAGTGGCGACATTGCCGGAGCCCGTGAGGCAATCGAGTGGTATCATCGGGTGTTCGGTGATGACTATTATCTGGAACTGCAGCGCCACGAGGTTAAAGACCCGAACCAAAGGGCAAACCGTGAGACGTTCCCTCTGCAGCAGAAGGCTAACAGGGTGCTGATAGAACTTGCTCGTGAGTACGGCATAAAACTGATTTGTACAAACGATGCCCACTTCGTGGACAAGGAAAATGCCGAGGCACACGACCACCTCTTGTGTCTGTCGACATCCAAAGACCTTGACGACCCCACACGAATGCTTTATAGCAAGCAGGAGTGGTTTAAGACCAGAGCGGAGATGAACGAGATTTTCTCCGATATCCCCGAGGCTCTGTCCAACACGCTTGAGATTCTGGACAAGGTAGAACAGTACAATATAAACCACGACCCGATAATGCCCTTCTTCCCAATTCCCGCAGAGTTCGGAACAGAAGAGGACATTCGTGGTAAATATACCGAGGAAGATCTCTTCCGTGAGTTTACGTCAGATGAGAATGGCGAGAACCCGCTGCCCCGCGAGGAGGGACAGAAGAAAATAGACCACCTGGGCGGCTATGACAAACTCTACCGCATCAAGTTCGAGGCGGAATACCTGAAGAAACTGGCATACGACGGGGCATACCGCATCTACGGCGACCCGCTGCCCAAGGAGGTGGACGACCGCATACGGTTTGAGCTGCATATAATGAAGACGATGGGTTTCCCCGGCTACTTCCTCATTGTGCAGGACTTTATCAACTCTGCCCGCAACGAGCTGGGAGTGATGGTGGGTCCGGGACGTGGCTCTGCTGCCGGCTCCGTAGTGGCTTACTGCTTAGGAATAACGAAGATCGACCCGCTGAAGTACGACTTGCTGTTTGAGCGTTTCCTTAATCCCGACCGTATCTCACTGCCCGATATTGACACCGACTTCGACGATGACGGACGAGGAAGGGTGTTGCAATGGGTTGAAGACAAGTATGGTCACGAGAACTGTGCTCACATCATAACCTACAGTACGATGGCAACGAAACAGTCGCTTAAGGACGTTGCGCGAGTGGAGAAGGTGCCGTTGGACGTATCGAACGCCCTTTGCAAGGCCATTCCCGACCGACTGAAGGACGAGAAGGGCAAGGACGTGAAGATGAATATTCCCAACGCCATAAAATACACTCCGCAGCTGCAGGCGGCGGAGGTGAGCGAAGACCCCAAGATGCGCAATACCATAAAGTATGCTCGCATGCTTGAGGGAACAATCCGCGGAACGGGAATCCATGCCTGCGGTTTCATCATCTGTCGCGACCCTATATCCGACTGGGTGCCCGTATCGACAGCCGACGACCCGGACTTCAAGGGGAAGAAGGTGAACTGTACGCAGTACGACGGACACGTAATCGAGGAGACGGGACTGATAAAGATGGACTTCCTGGGACTTAAGACTCTATCAGAGTTAAAGGAGGCTGTCGAGAACATTCGTCTTACGACGGGGCAGGAGATAGACCTCGACCATATACCTATAGACGACCCAAAGACCTTCGAACTCTACCAGCAGGGACAGACTATCGGAACATTCCAGTTTGAGTCGGGCGGAATGCAGAACTACCTGAAACAACTGCAGCCCACGGTGTTCGAAGACCTCATAGCAATGAACGCCCTGTACCGCCCGGGACCTATGGACAAGATTCCGAACTTCATTGCCCGTAAGCAAGGCAGGGAAAAGATAACGTACGACATCCCCGTAATGGAGAAGTACCTGAAGGACACTTACGGTATCACGGTGTACCAAGAGCAGGTGATGCTTCTTTCGCGCGAACTTGCCGGATTCACCCGAGGCGAGAGCGACGCCCTGCGTAAGGCGATGGGAAAGAAGAAGAAGGAAATAGTTGATGCCATGTGGCCGAAGTTCCGCGACGGCGGTGCTGCCCGCGGTCACGACGAGGCGGTGCTGAAGAAGATATGGGGTGAATGGGAGTCGTTCGCTTCGTACGCCTTCAATAAGTCGCACGCAGCCTGCTACTCATGGGTGGCTTACCAGACGGCATACCTCAAGGCTAACTATCCCGCTGAGTTCATGGCGGCAATCATGAGCCGACGTAAGGATCAGATAACGGAAATAACGAAGCTGATGGACGAATGTCGTTCGCTTGGTATCGCTACACTTGGTCCCGACGTCAACGAGAGTCGCATGAAGTTCACTGTGAACAAGAAGGGCGAGATTCGCTTCGGACTTGCTGGAGTAAAGGGCATGGGCGAAGGACCTGCCAATGCAATTATCGAGGAGAGAGAGAAGAACGGCATATACAAGAATATTTACGACTTCGCCGAGCGCGTGGATACCCGACAGGTAAACCGTAAGGTGTACGAGAGTCTGGCATACAGTGGCGGATTCGACGGCTTCGGACTTCAGCGAGAGCAGTACTTTGCCGTCAACAACAAGGGTGAGACATTCCTTGATGCCCTGTTGCGCTATGGACAGGTGTTCCAGCAGGAGAAGGCGCAGGCAATGAACTCACTCTTCGGCGACATGGGCGATGTTGAGATTAGTCGTCCGCAGGCTCCCGAGGCTGAGGCATGGGCATCGATTGAGAAGCTGAATAAGGAACGTGAACTGGTAGGAATATACCTTTCGGCTCATCCGCTGGATGAATACAGCATAGTACTCAACCACATGTGTAATACCCATTGCTATGAGGTAGGGCGCGATGCTGACCTGCAAGAACTTTCTCAGCGAGGTGAAGTGACTTTCGGAGGTATTGTTACGGCGGTTACCGAACGTTTCTCGCAGAAGACAGGAAAGCCCTACGGCTTTATTACCATTGAGGATTTCGAGGGCGCCGGTGAGATAGCGCTCTTCGGTGATGACTGGACCCGGTGGAGCAGTCAGATGAAAGAAAACTATACCGTTTATGTCACCGCCAAGTGCATGCATCGGTTCGCCCACAGTGACAGAATGGAACTGAAGATTCAGTCGGTGGAGCAGATGTACGACGTAAAAGAACGGAAGTTGGAGAAACTGACTCTTACTCTTGATGCCGACGGGATTGACGAAGAGATGGTGTCTGAGATGGCGGCAATGATAGACCAGTATCCTGGAGAGACGCAGCTGCTGATACAATTGAAGATGGCTGGAGAGCAGAATCCTGTGACGCTGACAAGCCGTGACAAGCGAGTGGACGTCAACCGTCAGTTGCTGACTTATATTAAGTCAAACGAGAATATTGAATATAAGATAAATTGAAATAGATAAACTAAAAGAAAAGAATTATGGAAGTACAGATTACATCAGAGAATTTCGAGAGTCTGAAGAATGGTGCACAGCCATTGGTTGTAGATTTCTGGGCTACTTGGTGCGGTCCCTGCCGCATGGTGGCTCCTATCATTGCAGAGATTGCAGAGGAGTACGACGGCAAGGTGGTAGTTGGTAAGTGCGACGTAGAGGAGAACGACGACCTCGCTGCCGAGATGGGTATTCGCAGCATCCCCACGCTGCTGTTCTTCAAGAACGGAGAACTGGTAGACAGATTTGTTGGAGCAACAACTAAGGACGTGCTCGTTCAGAAAATCAACGCACTACTTTAAGAAAGGTATAAAAGTAAAAAGATGGAAGCAGGCTTGTCAGAAGGTAACAAGTCTGCTTCCGTCTTTCTGCTCGGTGATGTATACTTTGGTCGCATCGTCGGGCAGTACTTCTTCAATCAGTTCGGGCCACTCGATAAGACATAGTCCGTTGCTGTAGAAATAGTCTTCGTAGCCCATGTCGTAGACCTCTTCGAGTTTCTTTATGCGGTAGAAGTCGAAATGGTATATGGCTGTGGGCAATTTCCCGTTTTCCCCTTTTGATTTTTCCTTTATCTCGTATTCGTTGACGATGGCGAAGGTTGGGGAGGTTACTTCCTCTTCGACTCCCAGTTCGCGGCACAGGGCTTTTATAAATGTTGTTTTGCCTACTCCCATGTTTCCATAGAAGGCGAGGACATTGCCTTGTGGCATGTTCTCAATAAAGGTTTGTGCGGCACGCTGAATGTCGTTGATGTCGTGTATCGTTATTTCCATTTTTACTGTTTTACTTTTTTACCCTTTTTCTTTTTACCTTTTTACTCTTTTACCTTTTCCTTGGTGTCAGTTCAATGAGCGGTATGAGCATCTCTTCCATAGAAATGCCGCCGTGCTGGAAAGTGTCCTTGTAGTAGCTGACGTAGTAATTATAGTTATTGGGGTAGGCAAAGAAAGAGTCGCCTGTGGCGAAGACATAGCTGGTGCTGAGGTTCGGAGCAGGCAGTTGAGCCTTTTGCGGGTCTTTGATGGCGAATACTTCCTTGGGATTGTAGTTGAGGTTCTTGCCCAGTTTGTAGCGCAGGTTGGTATTGGTGTTCCTGTCGCCGATTATTTTCACGGGATTGTTGGCGCGGATGCTTCCGTGGTCCGTTGTGATAACTATCTTGTAGTCACTTTGTGCCAGAATGCGGAACACCTCTGAGAGCACACTATGTCGGAACCAACTGAGGGTGATGGAGCGGTAGGCAGACTCGTTGTTAGCAAGTTCGCGAACCATCTTCGACTCGGTGCGGGCATGTGAGAGCATGTCAATGAAGTTTACCACCAGCACGTTAAAGTCGTACTGTTGCAGATTGTTGAACTGCTGCAAGAAACGGTCGGCACCCTGTGAGTCGTTGATCTTATGGTACGAGAAGGTGTGCTTCCTGCGGTAGCGCTCTATCTGGGTGCGTATTAGCGGTTCCTCGTTAAGGTTCTTGCCTTCCTCTTCGTCCTCGTCTACCCATAGTTCGGGGAACATTTCGGCAATCTTGTTAGGCATCAGCCCGCTGAAGATGGCGTTGCGCGCATACTGTGTAGCGGTGGGTAGGATGCTCATGTACATGTCTTCGTCAATCTCGAACATGTCGCCAATCTCCTGCGCCAGCATGCGCCACTGGTCGAAGCGGAAGTTGTCGATTACGATGAGAAAAACCTTCTCGCCCTGGTCGAGCAAGGGGAATATCTTGGTTTTGAAGATATCAGGCGACATGACTGGTCGTTGGGCATCAGCAGGTTGTGTACTGGGAACTACCCAATCCATGTAGTTCTTCTTGATGAACTTGGCAAACCCGTTGTTGGCATCCTCTTTCTGCATCTTCAGCATGTCTGTCATGCGGCTGTCGGCACTGCTGAGCTCCAGTTCCCAACGGACAAGTGTCTTGTAAACCTCCATCCAGTCCTTTACGGTCTTGCAGTTGTCTATCTGCATAGATATGTTCATGAAGTCCTGTTGGTAGCTGCTCTGTGTCACTTCGGTGACTATCTCGCGCTGGTGGATGTTCTTTTTCAGTGTCAGCAGTATCTGTGATGGGTTAACGGGCTTTATTAGGTAGTCGGCAATTTTGCGTCCTATAGCCATGTCCATGATGTTCTCCTCTTCGCTCTTCGTACACATCACCACCGGTGTGGCAGGCTGTATTTCCTTTATGTATTGCAACGTTTCCAGACCGCTGATACCCGGCATCATCTCGTCGAGTAGTATTAGGTCGAAGGTCGTCTGGCGGCATTCCTCTATGGCGTCGGTGCCGTTGCTTACCGTCACCACCTCGTAGCCTTTCTTTTCAAGGAACATTATGTGCGCCTTGAGCAGTTCTATCTCGTCGTCAACCCAAAGTAATCGTCCGTTTGTCATATCTCTTAAAATCCTTCTAAGTCGTAATATTCGTCTTCGAGCTCCAGCGAGGGTTTCTTCTGTGCTGGCTCATCGATTATGATGTCGTCTTCCTGTTGCTGCTGAGTCGGAGTCTCTATGTCATCGACAACAATTTCTATCGGCTCTTCTACGTTAATGGTCGTCGGCTCTTCAATAACAATTTCGGTTGGTTCGTCTATGACGATAACGTCTTCTTGTTGAGGTTCTGGTTCCTCTGCCGGTACTTCTGTCGGCTCTTCATCAGCAGGAATCTCCGTTGATGTTTCGATTACGCCACCATTATATAGTTCGTCCTCTGTTATTCCGCCCTCTTCTTCCTCTTCTGTTGCCTCCGGCTCCGGTTGTTTCTCATATTCCACCTCTGCCGGTTCGGTGAGCAGGCGCACTGTTGAAATCTTCAGCGGGATGAAGTGCTCCTCGTAGAACTTGTCGTAGTCGTCAAAACTGTACTGCGTCCCGAGCAGTTCCAGGTTCTTCGTGCTGATGATGAATATGCGTGCCTTTTGCAAGAGTTGTACGAGGTTCTGCTGATTGAAGACGTTGCGGGCATACTGGTGCACCTCGTCGTAACTGCGGAATCCAGCTACAGTCATGCGGCGCAGTCCGTTGTCGTCTTCGATGTTCATGTCGAAGTTGCGCACCAGATACGAAGTGAAGTTATGGCGTGCCATTTCGAAGAGCAGGCGGTTCTGGTCTACGGAGTCGGGCTGGTAGGCTATCATGAATATGAAGTCAGCGTTGCGCTCGGCGGTAAATGTACGTGCCGCTATCGAGTCGCTGTCGTTGAGTACTACGGAACGTCGGCTCCACACATCGCCGATGTCGAATTTTCCTCCGTGTAGTCGTCTGCCCGCCTTCACTCCGTTGATAATCATTCCCGCCATGCTGCTCACCTCGCTCTGCGGGTGTTTCGTAACCACTTCTTCCATCGCCTTTACGCATCCCTCGCTATCGCCGGCATTCAGTTTGCTCAGTCCGCTGATGAATACGAACTTGTCGATGTGGGCTCCGAAGGGGAAGCGAGTCTGACTTATCTCCGTGTTAGTAGCCACCTCATGGAAGCGGTCACCCTTGAATGCATCATACGTGGCGGCATACAGCGAGTCCTCGATATGCACTCCGAAGCGTGCATTCTCCTCATAGAGCGGATCGCTGAGCAGCAGCGTCCACGAACTCTCGGCGAAGTCGCTCTTCAGTCGGTTGAGGTAGATGTCGGCAGTAGCCTTGTCGCCTCGTCGCATATATAATAGATAGAGGTGGTAATACACGTTGTCCATCATCTCGTACGACGGATACTGGTCGGTTATGCGGCGCAACTGTTTCTCGCTGAGGCGCAAGTTGTCGAGCTTATCCTTGAAGATTACGCCGCTGTTGTATAGTCCGTCCATGATAATGGTATTGCTGGCTTCCACCTGTTCTTCGGTGAATGGTATCTGTGCCAGGTAGTATTCGCGCTTGTGCGGGTCGTTCTGGGCACTGTCGGGAACATTCTCGAGCGAGTCCTGCACGGCTTCGGCAGCGGCAATGGAGTCGCGCTGCTCGTCGGTCAGCTCTTCGGGATTTAGTGTCGCCACAACGGTTTTGTTGACACGCTGCCAGTCGTCCACGTTCTCACGCTTTCCCCATAGTTTCTGGAAGGTCTGTTTTCCTTGGCTCACTGCAATGGGGTTGTAGAAGTACCACGTGCCGTCTTTCTGCGTGCCCGTAGTAGCGGTGTTTGTCTGGTTGTTCTGTTGTCCCGTGTTGGCTCCCTGCTGTGCCAGTTGCTGTTCCGCCTCTGCTTCCTGCTGTTTGCGCAGTTCCTCCTTCTCTTTCTTCTTCAGAGCCTCTATGACGCGGTCTATTGCAGCGTTACGGTCTGTCTCACTCATCCGTGCCAGTTCCTGCAGTGAGTCTTGCAGGTGTACGGCATCGGTATAGGGCACCAGTTCGTCGAGCACCTTCGAGCGCTCCGACAGCTGTTTATAGTCATCGCGATCCTTGTCGAGAAGACCTATCGCCTCACCGTAGCAGCGGCGTGCGTCGCTGTATTTCTCCTGTTGCCAGTAGAGTTCGCCGAGGTGCAGTAGCAGCACACCCTTCTCTATTCCCGAGCGGGTGGCTTTCTCGTTACCTTTCTCGTATGCCATGATTGCATTGGCGGTGTCCTTTTCCGCAAGGTATATGTTACCAATGGCGTAGTACACCTGGTCGAGATAATCCTTGTTGTTGTCCGAGCGAGCCATGCGGCGCAACTTTCCAATCATCTTCTTCGACTGTCCTTCAGCCATCACTTCAGTCATGGCGATACGCGCATTGAACTCCAGTTCGTAGGGCGGGTTCATGCGTATGACGTGACGGAAAGCCTTGTATGCTTCCTGCTTGTGTCCCAGCGAAGCCTGTATCTGCCCCATGAGGTACCATTCACGTGCCTTCTGTTTGCGTCGCATCTCGTGGCGTATCACGTTGCGCAGGTAGGGAATAGCCTCTTCGTAGCGCTTGGTGTGCAGGTAGTAGTCCGCGTAGGTGTAGTCCCACTCCTTCTGCGCCCGCCAATGCACGGAGTCGCGGCGTATTTTGTTTATGATGTCCTCGGCATCGTATATCCAGTCCTGCTCCACGTAGCACTTAGCCAGCCACGCACGAGCCCTGCCGTAGATAGCGGGCTGAGTGGAGTACATGCGAGCCATGTAGGCGAAGGTGCTGGCAGCCTCGTCGAACTTTCCCTGATGGAACTGCGAACGTCCCATGAGCATCCATGCTTTCCACAGGAACGGGTTATATTCTCGGCGGTTGAGCCACTCAAGGTCTTTCTCGGTCTTCTTGCGCGACTTGTGCCACTCCGGCTTTTTCTTTATGCTGTGCAGTTTTATGGCTTTCTGGCTCTTCTCAATGGCTCGGTCGAAGTTTCCCTTGCCAATCTCGCGGCTCGCCTTGTTCGACACGGTGTAGAGCGGAATCATCTCGGTGAAGTTGTCCTTGTTGCCCGTTTCCTTTTCCAGCGAGCCATCGATGTATGCCTGGGCTCCGTTGTAGTAGGTATTGTAGCGGGCATGGAACGAGTGCCACCAACGACGCGAAGCCGTGTTCTTCTGAGTAGAACACGACACAATCGCTGCCAGCATCAGTACTGCTGCAGCCACTTTCACCAGCCTGTATGGTCTTTCAATCTTCAATTTTCAATCTTCAATTTTCAATCTTCAATCTTTCAATCTTCAATTTTCAATCTTCAATTTTCAATCTTCAATTTTCAATCTTCAATTTTCAATTTTCAATCATCAAAAACACCTCGTCCTTTATCTGGTCGGGAAGGTTTATTTCGCGCAGCGTCAGACTGCGAGTCCACTCCTTCACCTCTTCGGGTCGCATGGTGTATAGCACCTCGCGGAACTTCTCCGCCTCGTCGTCGGTATATTCATTAGAAAGTCGGCGCGAGAAACTGTCGAGTTCCTCGTCGTCGAAGTATTCTATTTCCTTGGTGGCAGCCTCCATCATGCATTCCTGCTCGCACTTGGTGTTCACACCGTCGCACGTAGCGCACGAGGCAGCTTCCGTTAGGATAACGTCATCGTCACCCTGTTTATTGTGCACGAGCGCCATCCCCGCCGTAATTATTCCCAATGCTATAATAGCAATTATCAGTATAGCCATCCTTTACTCTTCATTCTTCACTTCAAACCCTGCCGCTTTGAGATGATCCCAGAACTCAGGGTACGACTTCGTGACCACCTGCGGCTCATTGATTCGCAGTCCCGGGAAGAGAATTGCCGCCGGAGCGAACGCCAATGCCATGCGATGATCCTCGTAGGTGTCAATGGCAGGCTCGGCATCAGGTTCGCAGATGTCTCCGCTCCACGCCAGTTCGCTGTCGTTGTGGTCGGTGAGTATAAATCCCAGTTTGCGCATCTCATGCTTCAATGCCTCGATGCGGTCGGTCTCCTTTATTTTCAGTGTAGAGAGTCCCACGAAGTGGAACGGAACTCCCAGCAGGCAGCATGTCACCACCAGGGTAGGGGCGAGGTCTGGCTGGTTCTTGAAGTCATACTCCATTCGCGGCACCCTGAAGTCGGTCTTCTTTAGTGCCACCGTTGTGGGTACACCCTGTTCGGTTATGCCGAAACGGCTCTTCACTCCCAGCATAGAGAACAGGTAGCGCACAGCCGAGTCGCCTTGGCGCGATGCGTCCATCAGTCCCGTCAGTGTCAGTTCGCTCATCTTGTCCTTCATTAGCACCAGCATCTCATACCAGTATGAGGCGGCGCTCCAGTCGTTCTCTATATGGTACGCACGTTCCTTATATCCATTGGAAACCACCTTGATGGTCCTTATGTCAGTCCATTCCGCCCTTGCTCCGTAGTCGTGCATGGTGTGCAGTGTCAGGTCGATGTACGGGCGCGACATTATGTTGCCTGTCAGCACCAGCTCCAGTCCGTTTTTCAGTACCGGACCAATCATCAGTAGGGCAGAGATAAACTGCGAACTGACGTCACCCGGAATCTCCAGCCTGCCACCCTCGAGCGTGTGCCCGTGTATACGTAGCGGCGGGAATCCCTCCTCTCCGGCATAATCTATCTCCGCTCCGAGGTATCGCAGAGCGTCCACCAGCACCTTTATAGGGCGGTGCTTCATGCGCTCCGTTCCAGTTATTGTGTGCTCCTGCCCTTCGCGTGTCGACAGGTACGCCGTCATGAACCTCATTGCTGTTCCTGCCGCCATGATGTCTATTTCTTCGGGCATCTCAGCCAGCGCCTTGATTATCACCTCCGTATCATCGCAGTCACTAAGGTTGGTCGGTAGTGTGTTACCCCCGGAGAGTGCGTTTATCACCAGTGCTCTGTTGCTAATGCTTTTGCTTGCCGGCAGGTCGATAGTAGCCTCAAGATGTTTAGGTGCAGTTATAATGTATTGCATATCTTTGTTTAATTTTCAATCTTTCAATCTATCAATCTTTCAATCTTCAATCTTCAATCTTCTAACGTCTGCAAATGTACAACATTTTTTCTATTTCGGCATCATATAATAGGAAAAATTAGCATTGAAAAGTGAAAAAGTTGAAAGAAAGTTTGGAAATATCATCAAAACTCCTTACCTTTGCAACCGCTTAACAAGAAATCGGGATTTAGCGCAGTTGGTAGCGCACACGTCTGGGGGGCGCGAGGTCGCTGGTTCGAGTCCAGTAATCCCGACTTTCTTCGAAGCGCGGACGGCACATGATTGCCGCCGTTTTAGTGTTATACAATTTAATTATCAATCAAGCTCTATGTATTTAGACAAAGCGAAAAAAGAAGAGATCTTTGGACAATACGGAAAGTCTAACTCTGATACTGGTTCTGCAGAGAGCCAGATAGCATTGTTCTCATACCGTATTTCCCATTTGACGGAACATCTTAAGAAGAACCGTAAAGATTATACTACCGCACGTTCATTGACAAAGTTGGTAGGTAAGCGTCGCGCACTGCTTGATTATCTTAAGGATCGTGACATCACTCGCTACCGTGCGATTGTGAAAGCACTTGGTCTGCGTCGATAATCATCGCAGCGAAAAAACAGAAGTTCCCGTCAGCATCCGCTGGCGGGAATTTTTTTGTTACGACTTTTTTTGTTACGACTTTTTTCGTTACGACTTTTTTCGTAGTCGTTTGCAAAAGTATGTTTTTTTCTTGATCCTCCAAATTTTCCATTAACTTTTTACGTCAGCAAATGAAGAGGACGAAGAGTTTTTTGTGTCACCTACAACCCTACTAACCACCTCACCCCATTGTCCCACGACAGTGTCAAGACCTAATAAAAATAACTTAATAAAAAATTTCCTCCCGTTTCTTGCTCGTTTCGGAAATATATAATATCCTTGCAACGGAAAATCGAGAAAGGGTATAAGATTATGTGTACATGTATTGCTGAAATAAAGGAATCGTATACAAAGGTAAGACAGCGTACAGCCGTAGTGGCTCAGCAGAGGCTGGATATGGACGAATATCTGGACAAAGTAATCGTGGTTCAGAATGAACTCAAGCAGATTACTCAGGAAACGAACAGCCTTGTGGAAACTGTGCGCAATCACTTTACTGAATTTGACGAGCAGGAGACAACAGAACTGCTTGCTTACTCTACTCCGATATTGATTCTAATGGATCAGCTACACCAAAAGTTGATGGAATCCCCACTATACGCAGGACTTAAAACGGCAGTAGAGGAATACCGCGACTGCGTGGGAGAATTTCAGGAACTGTGCACAGACTTGCAGACTTTTAACATCGACGTGCCGCGAAACGAAAACTACAGAGCGACAGAGGATTTACTCAGAAAACTGGCCTAAGGCATTATGAACTTCTATACTACCAGTACTTTCCGCGAGGCATTGGCGGGACTGACTAAAAAGAGGAAGGACGGCTATATTTCTGTAATTAAGGATATCTGTGAGGGGTTAACTAGTATGCCCGACAATATCTTGAGAGACACTAACGACAGGATACGTCAACTCGCCGAATATCGAATAGTGAAATTAAGGCTGCCTAATTCTGGACAACACCTGCCTAAGGCAAGCGGTTTTAGGCTTATTTACTGGGTGTCTATGAAGCGTGACTTAGCGGTGCTACTGCGAATATACCCGAAGCGCGGACCTCAGTCGGCAGTAGATTTGACCGACGAAGAATATAACCGGCTTTTGGTTGAAATGATAAAGGAAAGCCAAGTTCACAACCTTCATCAGGTAGATGTTACTAATGGTCTTTCCGAAATCAATCAAAACTGTTTTCTATAAATATCAGTTGATTAGTAAACATCCGGAATATGTCATGACTAAAGCTACATGATATGGGTACAATATATAGGTACAACAAAAATACAATAGCAGCTACAATCGAATGTGATTGTAGCTGCTATTGTTTAGTTAATAGGTATCACTACTTGTAGTTTATCGAATGTTTACAAAAGAACCTTACGTACATATATTAAGTAGTTAATTATTATTTTTGGCTATAATGCCAACTTTTTGGATGATTAGGATAACAGTTCTTGCAGTCAGAATTAAATGTACTTTTGGGGCTATATCTACGGCAAGAACATCTTTCACAATCATATCTACCTGAACCAAAAGAAGGATTATTACCTGATCTAATAACGCCGTAGCCTTTACATGTTTTACAAGCGATGATGCCGTATCCGGCACATGCTTTACATTTTATTTTCTGATTTTGTATACCCCAGGGTGTAGATACTGGTACATATATACCACCATTACCATAACAAGCAGTACATGCAAAGCCTTTATAGCCTTTACAGCTAGGACACACACGCTGTTGAGCTGTAGCAGATGATGCTATACATATGAATAATATCAATATTAGCTTTTTCATAAGTTTGAGATTTAGATTACGTGGCAAAAGTAAGGAAAAAGATTGAAACTGCAAAGGAATTTAACGAAAAAGAACTCCGCGGTGTTGCGTGGCTCTATGTGGCGCTTATAAAACGGGGAGGAATTGCTCCCTCCCCGCTGGTTTTTATTCCTCTTCCTCCGAGTCGCCCCAGAGAGAGTTGAAATTAAATCTCGATTCTGCTTCCTCAGCATTATCTACAGGAGTGCCGCTTATAGGCGTTTGCGGACTTGCCTGCATCATCTGCTGGTTTACCTGAATCATTATTGTTTCCGTTTTGGGATTGATATATGCCTTTTTCATCTTTATGCCTCCTCTCTAATTACTTAATAATTACTTTCTTTCCGTTCACAATGTACAGACCCTTCTTAGGAGTAGATACACGCTGTCCTGCAAGATTGTAAACCTCACCGTTGTTGAAGAAAGAGAGGTTAATGTTCTTTATACCATCTGTTTCAGTCTGACTGTCGTCAATAATGAAGCCAAGAATATTCGATGCAGATCCAGGAACATCTTCCTTGTTAATGTACGCCTTAGATGCAGGAACTGTACTTGCATTAGTAACGAGGTGGAATTCACCACTCTTCAGAATGTATGCAGACTCAGCAGCAACTGAAGTTGGCTGTACAGAAGCCTGGAGTTTGTTTCCTGTTACAGCAGCTGCGGTAGACTTAACAGGAATATCGTATGTTTCACCACCAGTTCCCACAAGCATAAGACCTGTACCACCAGCTGCTTCGCTTACAGAAGCGAGTGTTACTGCTTCGGATGTAATCTCAGATACTTTATATGCTGTAAGACCTGAAACATTTGAGAAGTCCAATCCATAGGGACTTGAGAATGTAGACTTACCGCTTGCTGCAATCTTTACCGATACTGCTTCTTCGTCAGCAGGAGCAGTAATAGCATAATGAGTAAAACCTCCGTCACCACCGCCGCTGCCGCTTCTATTCTCGATCATAATCATACATGGAGCTGATGGGTCGAGAGCAATTGCTGCAACATCTGAACCTGAAGCTGCAGTTGCAGTTGGAGTTCCCAGTTCTACACCATTTCTATATACCTTAATTGCTCGAGACTGTGTTCCTGACGTAAGTGTAAGAGATTTAGCTGCACCAATAAAGAGATAAATGCGGCTCTTGCCTGTTGCGACACGCATATTGCTTGCTTGATCTTGATTCTTTGCCATTTTAATGCCCTTACTATTATCCCATCCATAAGCAGCATAAGCCCATGAAGGTACTGCAGTAAAAGCAGTCTTTGCTATGTCTTCGGTAATCTCTAATGGAGTGATGGCAGTCTTTGTTATCGTGTATGTTCCAGTTGTCGTTCCATCTTCGGCGGTAACAGTCAGGGTATTTCCGACAATAGTATAGGAAGCATCTGCTGAAATTTTGATACTAGACTCATTGACAGAAGGAGCTGTTTGACCTTTTAAGTACGGAACTTCGATTGTTGCTGCACCTTCAGAGAGCGTGCCGATAGCACCATATGCAGAGTTTGAGAATTGGATATTTGTCAGTTCGCAAGCTGCGCTCTTATTAACCACTACACTAACCACATTAGACGTCGCAACATGGTCTTCATCTCCATAGTTATTTGTGGCTTTTGCATAGTAGTACATAGTACCACCAGTAGTGGTTGAAGGACTATAAG
>JAFTFC010000137.1 GCA_017449725.1 Prevotella sp.
TCTCCAAAACAAATAGAACTTGTGAACGTTGAATTTGTGATTGAAGTCAGGGGGATTTTTTCTAACATAATAAAACTTGTGCGACACCACCTCAAAGAATTCGGCACGTACATGGGAAAGAGTAGAGTTACACGTGCAGGTGTAGAGGGTGATATTATCTCAACGGCAGTACTCCAAGGAACCACAGCAACTAACGCTTCTCAGACAGTACCAGGATTTGGTGTCTTTGGTATATATAGTGGAGGTGGTACACTTTATAACGCATTAACGGATAGAACACCAAATTTCATGTATAATGAAAAAATATACTGGAATTCTACTTACTGGAAGTATGACATTTTAAAGTATTGGCCAAATGGAACTTCCGGGGCTTCAGGGAATGCTGACAACAAAAATGCCACGTCAACCACAACTAACTATTTGAACTTCTTTGCGTATGCTCCATATTTGGCATATGGAGAAGCAACAGGATCTTATGGTATTACAAGTATGTCTGCAAACAATGACACTAAGAACCCATGGATAGGCTATACCATTGATAATGTTCACTTTGTGGACCTACTATGGGGTAAGGCTGGTGAAAGCACTAACACTACCAGCGGCACAGTAACAGGAACTAGCCAAACAGGCGCAGAGGTTAATACTGATATTGATGGCTCCTCTATCGTTGCCGATGTATCAAAGGGTAATGTTAATATCAATCTGACAAAACAGGAAGTGGATGGTCAAGTAAAATTCTTATTCAAACATGCTTTGGCACGTATTGGAGGACCTGCTATTTCTGGAACTCTAGGAAGTGGTTTCCTTGTAAAACTGGATATTGACAACTCTGAAAATGGTGAAGTTCCAGTCTCTCCTGCAATAACTGGTGGAGAACGTCAAAAATTTACAGTTTCTGAGACTAATGATGCATGGCGTACAAAAGTTACGATTAAAGAAATAATAGTTACCAATGACTTAAATGGCGAAAATGGTATTGATGGGGAAGAAGTAGGTCAGTATACAACAGGAATTCTTGACCTCGCTACAGGTAGTTGGCAAACAACAGGAAGTGCAGGTGTCATGACAAAGGACTTTGGCACTTCTACGGCTACTACACCTAATAAGACATATAGTGCAGACCTAAATGAAAAACTGGCAGAAGGTTATGACAACTCTGGTGTATGGGCAACTTGGATATCAAAGTCTGCTTATAGTACAAAATCTAATTATTTCCTGGTTTCTGAAGATACAAGTCACCCCGGCGTTACAGAAGATTATCAAAATGTTTACAATAGTAGCGCGGCAAGTCCGTTAACACTCATACCAGGAACAACGCCCAAGTTTAAAGTAACGGTTACTTATGTCGTTCGTACCTATGACGATAAACTTAGTACATTGTATACAGAAGTCACGCAGACAATTAGCAAAACTATCGAGTTTACTTCTCAAATAGAAATGAACAAACGTTATAATGTTCGTATGCATCTTGGCCTAACCACTGTGAAATTTGATGCAACTGTTGCTGAGTGGGAAGAGGGTACCATTTCTGATAGTGATGGTGATGGCACTCAAGACAATGAGGTTTACCTTCCAATTAATGTTTTATAGGGAGTGATACAAACAGTAGTTTCTACTGAATAAAACTTGGATTCGGTCGACCACTCCAAGATATACGGGCGGGTGCTTCAAGATATAAGGGCGCCCGCCCGTATTTATGTAGGCGGGTGCCGCAGAAGAGTTGAACCGTATATCCTTCCCTGTTTGGACGTACATCAATCCCTGTTTCCACATCCCTCTTTCTCATAGAAATAATTCGCCCCGCAGTCTGTTAGGATTGCGAGGCGAAATATAGTCATGGAAAACGAAACAAATGCCATGAATGATTATAATCTATTCACTTAGAGCACATTGATGGGCAGATGAACCTGATTTGCATCATCAGCATCGGTATCGCCACTGCCATTAATATCGGTATCCCAATCGTCAACTGTTGCTGTGAACTTTACGCTGGTGAGACCAAGGTGCATCAAGATGCTATAGTGCTTGTTAAGTTCTACGGGACTGCCGAATTCTATCGTCTTTGTGATAATTTGCTCCACCTCAGAATATGGTTTTGTAGGTGCGAGGTTGGCATCGTATGTGCGCACAACGTAGTCCACAGTAATCTTAAATATCGGCTTTGTGCCAGGATACAGCATGATTGGAGTCTGAGAAGCGTTGTTATATACGCTTTGTGCTGTTTCTGTTACGCCAGGATGGTCGCCAGTATTGACCGCGGTCAGTGTCTTTTCAAAGTAGTCTGTTTTCGTTGAATACTTAGATATCCAAGTTGCATCGCTGCCGCCGTTATTATACATTTCAGCAATCTTAGAACTGATTTCTGCGTCATAGGATGTTGCTGCGTTCGCACCTATCGCCTGAGTAAACTTATCGGTGGATGTTGGGGCACTCCATTGTCCCGTTGCTAGGTTCAAGGTGCTTACACCACCCAAGCCAACTTCACCACTACCAATCGAGCCATTGCCATCGAGATCATTAGTGATTTTAATACTCTTTACGGTGACGATAGTACGCCATGCGTCATCCGCAGATGACACGGTGAATTCCTGACGAGATCCACCATTGATGGCTGTAGAGGGAGCACCATCAGTGCTGTTGTCGATGTCGAGTTTTATGAGGAAGCCTGTAGTAGTTCCATTTCCAGTGCCACCAACCTTAGCCAGTGCGTGCTTGAACATGAAACCTACGGTACCGTCAACCTTCTGCTTATTCAAGTCAGCATTTGTAAAGTAGTCGTCCAATAACGTAGCAGCATAGGTCGTACCGAGCGTTCCCTGTGTGCCTGTACCCTCAACTCCAGTATTTCCAGAACCTAAAACAGTGGTAGAAGTTCCGTTGAGCGTTCCCCAAAGTAGGTCAACGAAAGCACCACCTGCGTTAATGTCTGATGGCATTGTATAGGTGATGGTGGGGTCACCAGTGGCTGTGTTTGCCGTCATGCCTGTAATACCATCTGTTCCACTAGTTGCATCCGAATATGACACATAAGGAGCATACGCAAAGAAACTGACATTACCGCCATATGTCGTTGAACCTGTTGCAGCATCAGTCTGTGTGTCAACAGCAGTGGAGGCAAAGTCGTTCGGCCAGTACTTCAGCGGGGTATATGTCCAATGGTCTGTGCTATAAGTAACCTGCTGGTTGTACATGAAGTTAGGATACTTTGTCGACACAGATGTTCCAGCAGTTTCACCAGAGTAAATAGACTGCTGATGCTGTCCGTAAGTGTCAGTGCCCGTATAGTAAGCGAACACTCCAAAACCTCCTGTTGTGGCACCGCTATTTTGCAACAATGCAGTTGTCATACCAGTAGTGTTCTCATAACCTGCACGTGTAACTCTACTCTTTCCCATGTACGTGCCGAATTCTTTGAGGTGGTGTCGCACAAGTTTTATTATGTTAGAAAAAATCCCCCTGACTTCAATCACAAATTCAACGTTCACAAGTTCTATTTGTTTTGGAGA
>JAFTFC010000017.1 GCA_017449725.1 Prevotella sp.
GATATTATAAAGGTGGTGATAAAGACTGTAGACCGACTGTTAGGACGCAAGGAAGGTGAGGACATGGACCTCATCACTTTCGTTACTGACCGTGCCGGTCACGACCTGCGATATGCCATCGACTCGTCGAAACTGCAGCGCGAACTCGGTTGGGAGCCAAGCCTCCAGTTCGAGGAGGGCATCGAGAAGACCGTCCGCTGGTATCTCGACAATCAGGAGTGGCTCGACAACGTCACCAGCGGTGACTATCAGAAGTATTACGAAAAGATGTATAATAACCGATAGCGTTTAGTAAGTTGCTGTATTACAGCAACAAACAGAACTATGAAGAAGATACTTTTATTAGGAAGCGGCGAACTGGGTAAGGAGTTCGTGATTGCCGCCAAGCGTGCAGGACAGTATGTCATAGCATGCGACAGATATGACAACGCCCCGGCAATGCAGGTTGCCGATGAGCGTGAGGTGTTCTCAATGCTCGATGGTGATGCCCTGGAGGCTGTTGTCCGTAAACATCAGCCCGACATCATTGTGCCTGAGATTGAGGCTATCCGCACGGAGCGCCTTTTTAAGTTCGAAGAGGAGGGTATTCAGGTGACTCCTTCGGCTCGTGCCGTGAACTTCACCATGAACCGTCGTGCCATCCGCGACCTGGCAAGTCGTGAGCTGGGTCTGCGCACGGCTAAGTATTTCTACGCCAAAACCTTGGAAGAGTTCAAGACGGCAGCAGCGGAGATCGGTTTTCCGTGTGTTGTGAAACCCTTGATGTCAAGCAGCGGTCACGGACAAAGTTATGTCCATAATGCCGATGAACTGGAAAAAGCGTTCAACGACGCTATGGAAGGCTCGCGCGGAGATGTGAAGGAAGTGATAATCGAGGAATTCATAGATTTTGACTCCGAGTTTACCCTGCTGACGGTGACACAGAAGAACGGATGGCCTACACTGTTCTGTCCACCAATCGGGCACGTTCAGAAGGGCGGAGACTACCGTGAGTCGTGGCAGCCATACAAAATCAGCGATGAGGCTTTGCGTCAGGCGCAGACGATGGCTGACAAAGTGACAAGGGCGCTGACAGGTGCCGGCATCTGGGGCGTGGAATTCTTCCTGACAAAACAGGGAGAGGTGATATTCTCGGAACTCTCGCCGCGCCCACATGACACCGGAATGGTGACACTGGGACATACCACCAACCTCTCGGAGTTCGAACTGCACTTCCGTGCCGTAATGGGGCTGCCCATAGCAGGCATCCATCTGGAGCATGCCGGAGCCTCGGCGGTAATACTCGCACCTAAGGACGTTGCGACGGAGTCGCAACAGACGGTGGAAGGGAGCGCTCCTTCGTTCTCAGCTGTTTCCCCGCTGAGTTATCGCTTAGATGAAGCGCTCACCGAGGACCGCACACGCATCCGCATCTTCGGCAAGCCCGAGGCACACCCGGGACGCCGCATGGGCGTGGTGCTCTGCTACGGAGAAGTTGGCGATGATGTCAATGCCCTGCGCGACAAGGCAAAGCGACTGGCGAAGACCGTTCTGGGTACCGATCCGTATATGGAGAAGTAGTGGAGAGTTAAGTATTAAGAATCATGCAATATACAATCATTGAACTGCCTAAGATAAGCGACCCGCGCGGCAACCTCACTTTTGCCGAGGCGCAGTCGATGGTGCCTTTCGACATCCGTCGTGCTTACTGGCTCTATGATGTTCCTGCCGGAGAAAGCCGCGGCGGACATGCCCATAAGAAACTCCAGCAGGTGCTGGTGGCGCTGAGTGGTTCGTTCCACGTAACTCTCGACAATGGTAAGGAACGTGAGACGATACTTCTCAATCGTCCGTGGCAGGGACTGGTAATAGAACCGGGCATGTGGCGTATCATCGATGAGTTCTCCTCGGGTTCGGTATGTCTGGTACTGGCATCCGAGCACTACGACGAGGAAGACTATATCTACGACTACGACGACTTCTTAAGATATAAGGGATGTTTGAAATAATCAGATATAGCGCGGACAGGAAAGACGAATGGAATGCCTTTGTTGCTGCGTCGAAGAACGGAACCTTCCTCTTCGACCGTAACTACATGGACTACCATGCAGACAGGTTCGAGGACTCGTCAAGGATGTTCTATTTCGAAGGACGGCTCCTGGCAGTGCTGCCGGCACACGTCACCGGCGATACCCTGTGTTCACACAAGGGGCTGACCTACGGCGGACTGATAATGAGTGAGAAACTCAATATCGTGCAGACGATGGAGCTCTTCCGTGAACTCAACGAACAACTGCGCTCCGAGGGAATACGCCACGTAATATATAAATGTGTACCGTGGATATACCACCGGCTGTCGTCAGAAGAGGACCTCTATGCGCTGTATCACGAATGCCGTGCAAGGGTGATAGCACGCGACTATTCTACTAATATCTTCCTACAAGGCGGACTGCGCTGGGAACGGGTACGCCGCCGCGGGGTTGTGAGGGCGCAGAATGCCGGTATCACTGTGGAACGTTCCGATGACTATGCTGCTTTCTGGAAGGTGCTGACAGACAACCTCGGTGGAAAGTATGGTGTTAAACCGGTACACTCGCTCGATGAGATACACCTGCTGCGTAGCCGCTTCCCAGAGAATATAGTTCTCTACCAAGCAGTACGCGATGGCGAGGTGATGGGCGGAGTAGTGCTCTACGTATGCGGAAAGGTGGTGCATGCACAGTACAGTTCGGCAACACCGGAGGGGAAGAAGCTCGGTGCTATCGACCTGATATACGAAAGTATAATGCTCCACGACTACAAGGACTATCCGTATTTCGACTTTGGACGGTCTACGGAGAACCCCGACGGCAGCGGACTTAATGAACCGTTAGTGTTCCAGAAAGAAGGGTTCGGAGCACGTGGACTGTGCTACGATATTTACAAGTGGGATTTATAAAACAAAGGATGCGGACCAAACGGTTCGCATCCTTTGTCTATGTTACGGCTATTGTCATCAGGGTATGAATAGTCCGATTTTCATAGTTAATAGGTTAAAGATTGGTTCATAATAGATTTTTAGTCGGCACAAATATACATTTTTTTGAATAACTACAAAGGAATTGAATGTTTTTTTGTATTTTTGCACCAATAAAAAAATAATTATGGCACTATATCCCAAACTTATAATGGATGCGCTGGCGACGGTAACCTACGCCGGCACGAAGAAAAATCTGGTAGACAGCAACATGGTGGCAGATACCCCGAGCGTCAGCGGCAATAAGGCAACAGTGACACTGCTGTTCCCTCGCGACACCGACCCCTTCCTGAAATCTACCGTTAAGGCTGCCGAGGCAGCAATCAAATACCACTGCAAGGATGCTCTCGACGGTTTACCCGTCGAGGTAGAGATCCGCACCGAGTTCAAGTCGGCACCACGCCCCGAGGTAGAGAAACTGCTGCCTGGAGTAAAGAACATAATAGCCGTCAGTTCGGGAAAGGGTGGAGTAGGTAAGAGCACCGTCTCTGCCAACCTCGCCATCGCCCTGGCACGGTTAGGGTATAAGGTGGGTCTGTTGGATACTGACATTTTCGGTCCCTCGATGCCTAAGATGTTCAACTGTGAGGAAGTGCGGCCCTATGCCGTGAAGAAGGATGGTCGCGACCTCATAGCACCCGTCGAGCGCTATGGCGTAAAGCTCCTCAGTATCGGCTTCTTCGTGAACCCAGATACCGCCACACTGTGGCGCGGCGGAATGGCTACAAGTGCGCTGAAGCAGCTTATCGCAGATGCCGATTGGGGCGACCTCGACTATTTCATCCTCGATACCCCTCCTGGAACAAGCGACATACACTTGACACTCCTTCAGACACTTGCCATTACGGGTGCTATCATTGTGTCAACACCCCAGCAGGTGGCTCTTGCCGATGCCCGTAAGGGAGTTGATATGTACAAGAATGAAAAGGTGAATGTGCCTATCCTCGGACTCGTTGAGAACATGGCATGGTTCACTCCCAAGGAACTACCCGAGAACCGTTATTATATTTTCGGGAAAGAAGGGTGCAAGAAACTTGCCGAAGAACTGCAAGTTCCGCTGCTCGCCCAGATACCGTTGGTTCAAAGCATCTGTGAGAGCGGTGACAGCGGTAAGCCCGCAGCAATGGACAGCGATAGCATGACAGGGCTTGCATTCATCAACCTCGCTCAGTCGGTGGTGACGGTAGTCAACCGCCGCAACAAGGAGCAGGAACCCACTAAGATTGTTCGGGTGAAGGAGTAGACTCTTCCAACTTCTTCTTCTCTGCCTCGAGAACGTGCTTGCGGGCACTTTGTATCTGATATTGGTAAACGGCGCAGGCGAGGAAGAAGTAAACGACAACCTGAATCCATAGGGCGCGATACTCTACACCGACATCGTGGAGTGTGGCGCCCATACAGTTCATACGGATGAAGCCTCTCACTCCGAAGGTGCTGGGGAAGAGCCACGACACTCCTTGCCATGCACCTGGAATGGCATTCTGAGGCCATGAAACTCCGGCGAGAAAGAGGAGTGGGAGAGAGGTGAAGACTACGAGAAGCATTACGTTTTCACGATAGCGCACCGTACATGAGACAAACATTCCGAAGAAGATACATGCCAGAATGTATGGTGTGAGCAGCCCCAGCAGGTCGGCAGCGTTTACCATACTTGTGAAGTGGAACAGCCGAGGAACCACAAGGGTGATGTATGCCGCCATTACCGCATATATCATGGCGTAGCACAGAGCCTTGCCCAGAACAATGCGGAATAGTCCGTTATAGTGCTTATTGATGGGTACAAGGTCTTTATAACGGCTCTTTTCTCGTGCCGTTCCTGCCGATAGTCCTATTCCCAGCAACAGCGTTTGCTGGAGAATAAGAATGAGTACTCCAGGAAGAATGAAGTTGCCGTATCCGCCCGCACTATTGAAGATTGGAACATCCTCGAATGCCAGCGGCTGCGTCGTTATCTCGTCTTCGCGGTCGGTGTAGTTACCGCTTAATTTTATCTGTATGGCAGAGTTCATCTCACTCTGCACCGCTGCTGCCGTCTGGTATATTGCCTTATATGTCAGCATGAGCGCCATGTCGCAATAAACGCTGACGGTTGTCTGCTCCAAGCGGTTGAGCCGGTTGCTGAAGTCGGCAGGGAAATAGAGGATGCCATGAACCACCTGTTTCTCCATCAAGTCGCGTGCATCGTCCATGTCGGTACAGTGGTAGGCTACCTTGGTGTTGGGCGATGCGTCGTAGAGGCGTATGAACTGACGGCTCTCTTGAGAGTGCGACATGTCAACAATGGCAACAGGAACGTCACGCACTACTTCGTTGTTGTAAATCCACGAATAGAGTAAAGGATAGAATAGGGGCACGAGGATGAAAAAAATGAGAACACCCTCGTCCTTGATGGTCATCTTCATTTCCTGAGCCCAAATGTAGCACATGTCGTGCACACCCTCATTCACTCTATGTAATATCTTTCTCAACACTTAAATTTAATCTCTATTTTTTTTCTAAGGAATATAAACGTATTCCAGCATCGCCTTCTTGATGTTTCTTGTAACGAAGAAAGGCAGGCAGATGAATATACCCAACGCCATGAAATGGAACCACGCTATGTGGAGTTGATAGCCATTGAAGATACACATCTGATATATCATGTAGTAATGCCTTAAGGGGAACAGTGTAGCCAGTGCCTCTATCGGGGCATCCATGGCAAACACGGGGAAAGCAGCGCCGCAAGTGGAAAAACTGAGTACAGCCCAAAGCGAACAGATACTCATCGACATGCGAAGCGACGGCGTTAGTCCGAAAACGAATATTCCGAAAGCCTGTCCTGCCAAAACCGTTATCAGTGGCAGCAGGAGAAGCATCCCTATCCCACAGTTATGAGGGAACTCAAGGTGACCATACACGAACCATGAGTAGGCATAGAATATTGATAGCCATGACAGCGCCTGTGGGAGAAACTTACCTATGAGTGCAATATATATGTTCCCGCCGGCTTTGTCTATCCAGTCATGGGCATTGTCGAACTTCAACTCAGTTCCGATGGAATAGGCAGAAATGAGGAAGATGAAGAGCAGTAGTACTCCGGGGATAATGAATGTGCTGATATAGACATTATAGTTAGTCCACGGATTATTTATAGTGTGGAGGTCTAAGGCAATGGGCTGCAAAAATGCTCTTACCTGACTGTCAGTGGCTCCGCGGGTTCGAAGTTTTGCCTGTCCTACGGCAGCGTTTCCAAGTAGCGTCATGGTCTTCATGTCACGCATGAGAAGAGCACCGGCAGAAAGTGACGTGTTGCTATAGTAGTAAGCTATCTTCGGACGGCGGGCTGACAATAGTTCACTCGTCGTACCCTTTGGAAAATGTACGAAAGCGTAAATCTCGTTGCGCTGAATAGCACGCCGTGCTTCATCAACACTGGGGTAGTGGGCAACGACACGGCTTGTCTGAAATCCGTCAAGACGTCGGATTAGCGAGCGTGTAGTGGTAGTGTTATCTTGGTCGACTATACCCACAGGCATCTCCATGGGCAGACCCGACTCCATTATCGATGTAAAGAAAAAAATACTGAGCACAGGAAAGACGAACATACAAAACAGGTATATGTATGTTTTTGTCATCATTCCGCATTCGCGGAGCGACAGTCTGTATATTCGTCTCAGTACTTCTGTCATTTCTGGATAATCAGCGACATTCCCGGGCGCAGTCCTTCAAACTTCTCTGTCGGACGTGCCTTAACCTCGAAGGTCTTCAGGTCGTATTGACCTACGGTCTTGGTGGCTTTCCACACGGCATAACTACCCTGATCCTTCATGAAGAATACCTTCATCTTGACATCTTTCTTGAAAGCAGGTACAAAGGCGGTAATTTCCGAACCTACACTCATACCTTCGAGTTGGTCTTCACGTACATTGAACACGCCCCACATGTCGCTCATTACGGCAATGCTCATGATAGGCGAACCGGTGCCGACCAACTCGCCAACCTTCGGGAATACCTCACTTACTTCACCCTCCATCTGTGCTACCTGAACGGTCTCGTTAATATAAGAGTTTACCTCGGCAACAGCACCACGTGCTCGGGCTACCTGTGCTGCAGCGGCAGCCTTCTCTTCGCGGCGCGCTCCTTCTACAGCCATGTCGTACTGGCTTTTGGCTGCCAGTTCCTGAGCCTCGCGAGCCTTGTACTGGGCATAAGCCTCATCGCGCTTCTGAGCGCTCATCACTCCTTCGTCGTAGAGGCGTTGTACTCGATCATAACTCTTCTTAGCTATCTCAAGACCAGCCTTTGCCTGCTGCCATAGCTGATATGCTCCCTGTATTTGTTCACGGCGAGCACCGTTCTGAGCCATCTGGCTCATGGCTGCTGCCGCATCTTCGGCGCTCTGTGCCTGCTGTTGCTTAGCAACTACGTCTGGAGCATCGAGGATGGCAAGAGTATCACCAACGTGAACATAGTCACCTTCCTTGACGCGCAATTCCAGAATTCTTCCCGGCACCTTGCTCGAAACGCGGTATTCCGTAACTTCCACTTCTCCCTGAATTTCTTCGGGAATACGGTCTATAGCAAAAAAACCGATTACTGCTACTATTACCACCACTGCCACAAATCCTATTATGGCGAGAATGATATTTTTATGTTGCTCTTTCTTAGACATTATATTATTATTTCTATTTTCAATTTTCAATATTCAATGACCCATAAATCTTCTTCATGTTAACATTTGCCATCTCTACGTCGATGGCGGCATCAATCTTCTGCGAGTGTGCCTGTAGCCATGCTGTCTGTGCTTCCATAACCGTGGTGGAAGAGATTACCCCCTCGCTGAAACCAAGGTTGGCGGAACGCAGGTTCTCTTCTGCCTTTTCAACATTCTTTATCGTCATGGCGAGTTTCTTGTTTGCTTCTTTCAACTGGTAGCGGCCCTGACTCTCTTGCAGCTGAATCTTCTCGCGCGCCTCACTCATTTCGAGTGCCGCTATCGACGATGCTGCCTTGGCGGCACGCACCTTATACGTTCCTTCCATCCAGTTCCATACCGGGATTCTGAGCATTACGCCGATGTTCCACACCCCTCCGAACTTTCTCTGGAAACCGTTGTACACATTAGGATTGGTGATGAGGTAGCCGCCCGTAAGTGCCAGTTGCGGCAGGTAACTTGCCCGCACCAGTTTCACTGTCTGTTTACTGATGTCAACGGCATCTTGCAGCATCTGCAGTTCAGGACGGTTGTCTATAGTGCCCTGCACCTCGTCCTTCGCACCTTGTCCTTCCTCATTCAACCATAGTACTTCGTCCTTCAAGATTATCTCTTCGTCCATCGGGAGTCCGCATTCCTGGCAAAGTAGCATCTTAGACAGTGCCAGCCCGTCTTCTGCCTGCGTCAGTTTCATTTCGGCTTCATTGACCTTAACGTTTACCTGCAAGCCGTCGGCGCGGGTGGCAACACCTTCACGAATCATCTTCTCCACGTCGGCGTTCAGTTTCTCCACAACGCTGAGGTAGCTCTTAGCCAGTTTCTCCTTGTGGTGAAGCGACACTACGAGCCAGTAGGTGTTGTCAATGTCGTATATCGTTGACTGTTCGCTGAGGTCTGTCGAACTTGCCGCCAGGCGCTCGCCTATGTCAGCCATTTTGTTTGCCGCAGTAATGGCACCGCCCATGTATAGCGGCTGGGTAAGCATGATGCTGCCGGCGAACATGTTTGTGGTATTGGTGCGGAAGGCGTCGGTAATGCCTCTGCCGAAACCGTTAAGGGCTTGCGTCAGCGGGGTCATCTGCTGACCTATAATCTGTCCTAACGACTGAGCTTGCTGCGGGGTTATGATACCTTGCTGCGTCATGTCGGTAAGCATCTTCGTGGCTATGTCTCCCTTAATGTTCGACCCCATGTTGTTGAGACCGTTCTTCTGGTCGTCGTTGAGTATTGATATCTCACGACTTGTCCACACGTAGCCGCCGAGAGCGTCAATCTTCGGCAGGTACTTCGTGCGCACAGCCTTGCGCGTATTCTTGGCGACGTCCTGCTTCAGGCGCGCTATACTTAGCTGCTTGTTGTTACGTAGTGCTAACGCTCTGCAACTGTCCAGATTCAGAGTCCTTTGGGCCGACGTGGGTAGAAAAATACAAACTGCAATAGCAGTAATAATATACTTTTTCATGCATTATTTCTTAAAATCTAAGTGCAAAAGTACAAACTTTTTTGATTAACGCAAAACAAACAAAAATATTTCTTGCTACAACCCCCGTATTCGCCACGAAAATTCAACAAAACACCCCGCTTATAAAAGTGCCCCCCTTTTTTTATTTGATGTACGTAAAACGTTTGCACAGAGCGAATGTCAACGATTTCAGGAAAAGTCAAAGTTTCAAAAATCACTTTTATTCAATTTTCGGGCAAAAATTAGTCATTTTGTAAAATCGTACTTAGAGTGAATATGACCCGAAAGTAATTCGATTTGCGGTGTGCGCAGGCACATGTCTTTAGCAAGTTCGGCGCAAAAAAGACGCTTTTATGGATTTTTTCTGTCAAACATTTGGAACTTGTGAAAATAATCCTTACCTTTGTAGCCGCATCCGTGCATAATGTCCGGCTGACTGTCGGGATATAGTGCATGTTTGTGCTTTTATGGAAAAAGCGTTACTTGACGCTTGTACTTGACTATTCGGAATCTGGCAGTTCCATGCAAATCGGTCAGGAATAAAGCAGCAATGACGCTCATGAATATGTTGTATTCATACATGCAGGAGGAATGCCTTTATTGGCCGACTTCCATGTTGTATGTGTATATACATGGCGTGGGCTTCGGCGTTGCTTGTCCTTGACCGATTGGGCACGCCAGAGCCTCGAATAGTGGGACGAGCAATAGTTGACTCCCACGCTTCTCATTTCATATATGTTATAGAATTGTTCCGGGTAGGGAGTTGTAAGGGACAAATGAGATGTTATGAAACTGCTGATTTTGACCAACCTTCTCTCTCTGGCGGTGATAGCTGTACTTGTGGCTTATGTACTAAAGGTTCGCTACAAGCACCGAAAAATTGCGGAAAACCTGCCCACAGAAGCCCCCTGGAAACCAGAGGCAGAGGCTGATGAAATAGCTCTCAAAGTCATCGAATGGATGTGGCACGGCTCGTCTGTACCGTCTAATGACATGCTGACATTGGAAACTGTGGCCAATAGCATAGGGATTTCGCGTGAGGAGCTGGCAGCCTATCTGAAGGAGCATCAGCATCCCAATTTCCGTTCGTGGATTAGTTCCATACGGCTTCAGCATTGCTATGACCTGCTGACTACGACAGACCATACCTTGTCGGAAATAGCATACAAATGTGGTTATGCGGACCTGCCGACGATGAGCAAGGCATTCAAGCGACAGTATGGGCAGTCGCCGAGCCGGTTCAGGAAAATATAACAGCAGTTGCGGTAGTTGTTTTTCTTCTTTTGTCAGTACCATAGACAAATAACAAAACTATTGTAAAATCTTGCACTAACAAACTTTTTCGTCCCACTGACAAGCCGTATATTTAAGGTTTGGTATACATTTGCGGACATGAAAATCAAGGTGCTGATACTTATGGCGTTGATTTGTAGCATGGGTCTGTCGGCTCAGACTGACTCCGCTTCACTCTACAAGACGGATTCCGTGTCCTGTCCCCATACTTTCAGTATCAAGACTAATTCTCTGGCCTATGGGCTGCTGGTGCTTAATGTGGCAGGCGAAATTGACTTGTCTCGCCGATGGTCACTCTGTCTGCCGGTTTACTATTCCGGATGGAACTATTTCCGCTCCACTGTCAAGTTCAGGGTTCTCAGCATCCAGCCTGAAATACGCTATTGGCTGCCACGTGCCAGAGGGATGTTCTTCGGAGCACATTTCGGCCTCACCTATTTTAACATAGCCACCAATGGCCGGCACAGGTATCAGGACACCCGCAGGCGTGAGCCGGCATGGGGTGGGGGATTGGCCATAGGCTATCGCACATACTTCAAGGACAGTTCACGCTGGTTTGTGGAGTTTACGGTGGGTGCGGGTGCCTATGATGTGCGCTATGAGAAGTTCCTCAACGGTCAGGATGGCAGACTGGTATCCTCCAGCATACATAGGACCTACTACGGCCC
>JAFTFC010000002.1 GCA_017449725.1 Prevotella sp.
AATCACCATCCTGTTCTCCACCTGTGATAAAGACATTGGATTCTCCCTCAAGCGGGCGGAACACATTCATCTTTGCAATGCGTTCTACTTGTCGAGAGAAATCTGCTCCCGTCAACACATGCAGTTTTGCTAGTTCTTTGGCTATATCGTCCATCTTTATTTGAGTCTGAATAGTTGGTAACTATTTCTTCTCTTGTTAACTTCTGCAAGTCGGCATTGCAAAGATAGCGATTATTTCTGAAACAAAAAAAGAAAAAGGCAAGGATTTTGTGTGAAATCCTTGCCTGAATGTTATAAAAGTCTTTGCCAAACAAAAAGGATTCGCCCAGATGAGCGAATCCTTTAATAAATATAATAAGGTGTAGATTACTCCTCAACGGCAGCCTGTGCGGCAGCAAGGCGTGCGATGGGCACACGGAATGGAGAGCAAGATGCGTAGTTCATGCCAATCTTAGCACAGAACTTCACAGAACTTGGCTCACCGCCATGCTCACCACAGATACCGCAACGGAGGTCAGGACGTACGGCACGACCTTCCTTCACAGCATACTTGATGAGTTTACCAACACCCTTCTGGTCGAGAACCTGGAATGGGTCAACCTTCAGAATCTTCTTGTCGAGGTATACAGGCAGGAACGAAGCGATATCGTCACGACTGTAACCGAAGGTCATCTGTGTCAGGTCGTTGGTACCGAAGGAGAAGTACTGAGCCTCAGTAGCGATGCGGTCGGCTGTCAGGGCAGCACGAGGAATCTCAATCATCGTACCGATCTCGAACTCAACCTCAACACCATACTCCTGGAAGGTCTCTTTGGCTGCATACTGGATGACTTCCTTCTGCTGCTTCAACTCATAGAGTGTACCAATCAGTGGAACCATGATCTCTGGCATAGGATTCTTACCCTCCTTCTTCAACTCGCAGGCAGCACCCAAGATAGCCTTGGTCTGCATAGCGGTGATCTCTGGGAAGGTGATACCCAGACGGCAACCACGGTGACCCAGCATCGGGTTGTTCTCTGCGAGAGAGTCTACACGACGCTTGATGTCCTCAACGCTGACACCCATCTCCTTAGCCATCGTCTCCTGACCAGCGAGATCGTGGGGAACGAACTCATGCAATGGGGGATCCAACAGACGGATGTTCACGGGCAGACCGTCCATAGCCTCAAGGATTCCCTTGAAGTCAGCCTTCTGGTAAGGCAGCAACTTAGCAAGAGCCTTCTCACGTCCGGCAACACTGTCGGCGAGAATCATCTCACGCATGGCGATGATCTTCTTGTCCTCGAAGAACATGTGCTCAGTACGAGTCAGACCAATACCCTTGGCACCGAAGTCACGAGCCAACTGGGCATCGCGCGGCGTATCAGCATTGGTGCGAACCTGCAACTTGGTGTACTTGTCGCAGAGGTCCATCAACTCCTTGAAGTCACCACTCAACTCAGCAGCCTTGGTGGGAACCTCGCCAGCATAAACCTGACCAGTAGAACCATTCAGAGAGATATAGTCACCCTCCTTATATACAATACCGTCAATCTCAACGGTCTTGTCCTTATAACTTACGTTCAGTGAACCGACACCCGATACGCAGCACTTACCCATACCACGAGCCACAACAGCAGCGTGAGAGGTCATACCACCACGAGCGGTGAGAATACCCTCTGCGGCTGACATACCAGCAAGGTCCTCAGGAGATGTCTCGATACGAACGAGGACAACCTTATGTCCATCCTTATGCCACTCCTGAGCATCGTCAGCGTGGAACACGATCTGACCACAGGCAGCACCTGGAGATGCGGGCAGACCCTGGGCAATCACCTTTGCGGTAGACAGCGCCTTCTTATCGAATACAGGGTGCAGCAACTCATCGAGTTTCTGAGGCTCGCAACGCTGGATAGCGGTCTTCTCGTCAATCTTACCCTCATGGAGCAGGTCGATAGCGATCTTCACCATAGCGGCACCTGTACGCTTACCGTTACGAGTTTGGAGGAACCACAGTTTACCCTCCTGTACGGTGAACTCCATATCCTGCATATCACGATAGTGCTCCTCGAGTTTCTCCTGAATGCCATTCAACTGGTTGTAGATTTCCGGCATAGCCTCCTCCATAGAAGGATACTTGGCAACACGCTCCTCCTCAGAGATACCGGCACGCTCAGCCCAACGCTGAGAACCAATCTTCGTAATCTGCTGCGGGGTACGGATACCGGCTACCACGTCCTCACCCTGTGCGTTCACCAGGTACTCACCATTGAACAGGTTCTCACCATTGGCAGCATCACGGCTGAAGCATACACCCGTTGCGGAGGTGTCACCCATGTTACCGAATACCATCGCCATCACGCTGACAGCAGTACCCCACTCGTCGGGGATTCCCTCCATCTTACGATAGAGGATAGCGCGCTCGTTCATCCAAGAACGGAACACGGCACAGATAGCACCCCATAACTGCTCGATAGGATCGTTGGGGAAGTCCTTACCAGTGCGCTCCTTGATGGCAGCCTTGAACAACTGCACGAGTTTCTTCAGATCCTCAACAGAGAGGTCCTTGTCAAGCACGACACCACTCTCCTTCTTCACCTTCTCGATGATTTCCTCGAACGGATCGATATCGGTCTTGTTGACGGGCTTCATCTCAAGCACTACGTCACCATACATCTGTACGAAACGACGATAAGAGTCGTATACGAAGTGAGGATTGTTGGTCTTCTTTGCCATACCCTCAGCCACCTCGTCATTCAGACCAAGGTTCAGGATGGTATCCATCATACCGGGCATAGAAGCACGAGCACCGGAACGAACAGAGACCAACAGAGGATTAGCGGCATCACCGAACTTACAGTTCATCAAGTTCTCAATGTGCTTCACGGCTGCCATCACATCGTCGTTCAGGAGTTCCATAATCTTCTCCTGACCAACCTGATAATATTCATTACAGCAGTCTGTTGTGATTGTGAAACCTGGAGGAACGGGAACACCGATGTGGTTCATTTCAGCAAGGTTAGCACCCTTACCACCCAGTTCCTCACGCATTTTTGCATTACCTTCGGCCTTACCATTACCGAAGAGGTAAACTCTTTTTTGGCTCATAAGATTAACAATGTATTATTATTTAAAAATTAATATTGTATTTCAATAGTCCTGCAAAGATAATATAAAATTCTGATGCTTGCAAATTTTCTTGCCAATATTTGGTTATAAAGAAAAAAGTCACTATCTTTGCAGGACATAAAACAAATCAGTTAAATCGTATTATATTATGAAACCGTTAAACAAACATTTTGCGCCTAAGAGCGTTATGCCTGAAAAGGTGATTCAGTTTGGTGAGGGAAACTTCCTCCGTGCTTTTGTTGATTGGATTATCTGGAACATGGACCAGAAGACCAATTTCAATGGCTCTGTTGTTGTCGTACAGCCCATCGACAAGGGTATGGTAGAGTGGCTGAATGGTCAGGACTGCCTGTATCACGTGAACCTGCAAGGTCGTGAGAATGGTCAGCCAGTGAACACACTGGAGCGTATTGATGTCATCAGCCGTGCACTGAATCCCTATTCTCAGAATGATGCTTTCATGGCTCTTGCCGACCAGCCGGAGATTCGTTTCGTCATCTCTAACACCACAGAGGCCGGTATCGCTTTCGATCCCGCTTGTAAGTTGGACGACAAACCCGCTTCTTCTTATCCCGGCAAACTCGTACAGTTGCTATATCGCCGCTGGCAGACCTTCAACGGTGATCCCACGAAGGGTCTTATCATCTTCCCCTGCGAACTGATCTTCCTCAACGGTCACGTGCTGAAGGACTGCATCAATAAGTACATCGAACTATGGCAGTTGCCCGCTGACTTCAAGAAGTGGTTCGACGAGTGCTGTGGCGTTTACGCTACCCTCGTAGACCGTATCGTACCTGGATTCCCCCGCAAGGAGATTGCTGAGATTCAGGAGAAAGTCGGCTATCGTGACAATCTCGTTGTACAGGCAGAGAACTTCCACCTGTGGGTCATTGAGGCTCCAAAAGAGGTTGCCAAGGAGTTCCCCGCAGACAAGGCAGGACTGCACGTCTTGTTCGTTCCTTCAGAGGAGCCATACCACAAGCGTAAGGTGACCCTGCTGAATGGTCCGCACACCGTACTGAGTCCTGTTGCCTATCTGAGTGGCGTGAATATCGTTCGTGATGCTTGCAACCATGAGGTCATCTCAAAGTATATCCACAAGGTACAGTTCGACGAACTCATGCAGACCCTCGACCTTCCTATGGACGAGTTGGAGAAGTTTGCCGCTGACGTACTGGAGCGCTTCGACAACCCATTTGTTGACCATCAGGTAACCAGCATCATGCTGAACTCATTCCCCAAGTTCCAGGCTCGTGACCTCCCCGGAGTGAAGACCTACTTGGAGCGTAAGGGTGAACTGCCTAAGGGCTTGGTATTTGGTCTCGCCGCTATCATCACCTACTACAAGGGTGGCAAGCGTGCCGACGGTGCAGAGATCGTTCCTAACGACGACCAGAAGATCATGGACCTGCTGAAGGAACTCTGGGCTACTGGCGATACGCAGAAGGTGGCTGACGGTGTACTGGGCGCAGAGTTTATCTGGGCTGAGGACCTCAACAAGATTCAGGGTCTGAACGCAATGGTTAAGCAGTTCCTCGACCTGATCCAGGAGAAGGGTATGTTAGAGGCTGTGAAGACCATCCTGTAATTACACCTTATTAATATATAAAAAGTGGGTTACTTGAAAAGGTAACTCACTTTTTTCTTGTATATCTCAAGAATTTTGCCGAACTTTGCAAGTTGTATCGTAATAATCATGAGCGACTATATAGAGATTAAGGGAGCAAGGGTCAATAACCTGAAGAACGTGGATGTGAGGATTCCACGTAACAAACTCGTGGTGGTGGCTGGCGTGAGTGGCAGTGGCAAGTCGTCGCTTGCCTTCGACACACTCTATGCCGAGGGACAGCGTCGTTATGTGGAGAGCCTCTCCAGTTATGCCCGCCAGTTCTTAGGACGCATGAACAAGCCTGAGTGTGACTTCATCAAAGGCATCCCACCCGCTATCGCCATCGAGCAGCGGGTTATCTCCCGCAATCCACGCTCTACTGTAGGTACTACGACTGAGATATACGAATACCTCCGTCTGCTTTTCGCCCGTATCGGACGCACCTTCTCACCAATCAGTGGTCAGGAGGTGAAGAAGCACTCCACTGAGGATATCATCGACTGTACCAGACAATATACCGAAGGGACTAAGTTTGTGGTGATGGCACCCGTCATCATCCCTGAGGGGCGTACCTTGGAGCAACAACTGAAGATGTACGTCCTCAATGGCTATGCCCGTATCTTCGTCAATGGCGACTTCCAAAGAATAGATGATTACCTCTCTGAGTACTCCGAGCACGCTGAGTTCTCCGAGATTTACTTGGTTATCGACCGTCTGACGGTAGACAGTGCCAAGGACGCTATCTCCCGACTGGTCGATTCTGCCGAGACGACTTTCTATGAGGGTAACGGGGAGTGCCGTCTGATGTTCCTGCCCTCGATGATTTGCTATGACTTCTCCATGCGCTTCGAGGCGGATGGCATGAAGTTCGAGGAGCCCAATGACAACCTTTTCTCCTTCAACTCCCCCGTTGGTGCCTGTCCTGAGTGTCAGGGATTCGGAAAGATTATCGGCATCGATGAGCATCTGGTGATTCCCAACACCACCCTATCGGTCTATGACGGCTGTGTGGTATGTTGGCATGGTGAGAAGATGGGCATGTGGAAAGAGGAGTTCTGCCGACGTGCCGCTAAGGACGACTTCCCCATCTTCGAACCGTATTATAACCTGACTCAGAAACAAAAGGACATGCTCTGGCATGGTCTGCCCTCTGAGCGACATAAGGACATCCATGAGCAGGTAAGTATCGACGCTTTCTTCCAGATGGTGAAGGAGAACCAGTATAAGATCCAGTATCGGGTGATGATGAGTCGCTATCGTGGCAAGACGACCTGTCCAAAATGTCATGGTACCCGACTGAAACCTGAGGCGGAATATGTGAAGATTGACGGACGCAGCATTACCGACTTGGTCGAGATGCCTGTCATTAGACTGAAGCAATGGTTCGACCAACTGGAACTGACGGAGCAGGAGCAGCAGATCGGCAAGCGGTTGCTGACGGAGATAAACTCACGACTGCAGTTCCTGTTGGATGTGGGACTGGGCTACCTGACCCTTAACCGCATGTCGAACTCCCTCTCCGGAGGTGAGAGTCAGCGCATCAACCTGACGACATCACTTGGTTCCTCGCTCGTAGGCTCCTTATATATATTAGACGAGCCCAGTATCGGACTGCATAGCCGTGACACCGACCGCCTCATCAAAGTGCTGAAGGAGTTGCAGGCGCTGGGCAATACCGTTGTCGTCGTAGAGCATGACGAGGAGATGATGCGTGCCGCCGACTATCTCATTGACGTAGGACCTGACGCGGGTCGACTGGGTGGCGAGATTGTCTTCGAGGGCAATGCTGAGGACATCAACAAGCAGTCACTGAAGAAATACCCCAAGAGTCATACCGTGCGCTATCTGCTCCATGAGGAGGAGATACCCGTTCCCAAGAGTCGTCGCCCATGGAATCGGAAGATAGACATCAAGGGAGCACGGATGAACAACCTGCGAGGCATTGATGTGTCTATCCCCCTTAATGTGATGACCGTCGTGACGGGAGTCAGTGGCAGTGGCAAGTCGAGCCTCATTAAAGGCATCCTCTACCCTGCCCTCAAGCGACTGCATGGGGATGTGTGCGATGCTCCTGGTGAGTATATGGGACTGGGTGGCGACCATGAGGCGGTGAAACATATCGAGTTCGTCGACCAGAACCCTATCGGTAAGTCGACACGCTCCAATCCTGCCACCTATGTCAAGGCGTATGATGCCATCCGTGACCTCTTTGCCGACCAGCCTTTGTCGAAGCAACTGGGTTTTACCTCGCAGTATTTCTCCTTCAATGCGGACGGCGGACGCTGTGACGAGTGTAAGGGTGCTGGTGTCATCACTGTTGAGATGCAGTTTATGGCTGACCTCGTTCTGGAGTGTGAGGCTTGTCATGGTCATCGTTTCAAGCACGATATCCTTGATGTCAGGTACGAGGGTAAGAATATCGACGAGGTACTGAACATGACGATATCCGAGGCTATCGAGTTCTTTGGGAAAAGTAAAGAGAGCCTTTGTAAGACCATCGTCAATCGCCTGAAACCCTTAGAGGATGTGGGACTGGGCTATATCAAACTCGGACAGAACTCCTCTACCCTCTCTGGTGGTGAGAACCAGCGTGTCAAACTCGCCTACTTCATCGGACAGGAGCGACAGGAGCCTACTTTGTTTATCTTCGATGAGCCGACGACAGGACTGCATTTCCACGATATCCAACGACTACTCCACTCCTTCAACGCCCTCATCGAAAGAGGTCATACCATCCTCATCATCGAGCATAACATGGAGATCATCAAGTGTGCCGACCATGTCATCGACCTCGGTCCTGAGGGAGGCGACCGTGGTGGCAACCTCGTTGTCTGTGGTACTCCCGAGGAAGTGGCAGCCTGCCCCGACAGCATCACAGGAAAATTCCTGCGGGAAAAACTGAAAGAGTAGCTACTTAATCGATTGTGACTCCACAGGTCTCCTGATGATACACCAGCCTATGGCTGCGACGATAATACTCATCAGGGGACTTAATAGGTTGAAGAAACAATAAGGCAGATAGGTCAAAGTGGGAACACCCAATACCGTTGACTGTGTCATACCACACGTATTCCAAGGAACCAATACTGACGTTACAGTTGCCGCATCCTCACAGGTGCGACTTAACAGTCGGCTCTCGTAACCTTGGTCCTGGTATACTTTCTTGAAGATATCGGCAGTAAGGACGATGGAAATAAACTGGTCGCCAGTGGTGAGGTTGAGGAAGATACCCGTGCCAACCGTTGAGGAAACAAGGGACACGCGTTGGCGAACCCAACTCACGATGACTTGTGTCAGACTCTGTATCATACCACTCGCCACCATCACGGCACCAAAACACATGGCACATAGGATGAGCCAGATGGTGTTCAGCATACCAGCCATGCCCCCTGTAGAGATGAGGTCGTTCAGCGAGGCGTTACCAGTATCCACGGCAGTAGCCCCATAGTAGGTGATGGCGAGTCCACGAAGCAGGTTGTCGTTTCCTGCCACCTCACAGAGAATATGCGGTTGCAGCAGCAAGGCAACAATGCCAGCCATGATGGAGGAACTGAAGAGTACGATGAGCGAGGGAACCCTACGGGCTATCAATACCCCTGTCAATAGTGGGACAAGCAAAGTCCATAGTGAGATATTGAACGTCTGTGAGAGCCCTTCCGTATACTGTGCGACTTGCAGTTCGGTGGTTCCATCATTACCCAGTCCCGATATGAAGAAGATGACCAAGGCGATGAGAAAAGTAGGTATAGTGGTCAGCATCATATAGCGGATATGCACAAAGAGGTCCGTACCTGTTGCCGACGAGGCAAGAATGGTCGTATCACTCAACGGTGAGAGTTTATCTCCGAAATAGGCACCTGAGATAATAGCACCTGCCGTCCACGCCTCAGACACGTCGAGTGCGTGTCCGATACCCAACAGAGCGATGCCAATCGTAGCAATCGTCGTCCACGAACTGCCCGACAGCAAGGACACCAAGGCACAGATGACACAGGCGGAAACGAGGAAGATTTGGGGAGACATAATCTGTACACCATAATAGATTAAGGTGGGAACGATACCGCTGAGCATCCACGAGCCAGACAGCATACCCACACATAATAATATTAATAAGGTAATAGAGACTTCGCCTAACGTCTGCTTGATTTGTTGCTCGAACTTCCGCCAAGGAACCCTATAGACCGCCATCGAGATACAGACACAGACCGCCATGCCCATCAACAGTGCAATCTGACTGCCACCGTTCAGCGACTCGCTGCCAAACAACGAGATGACGATGGCAAGGAAACCGATAAGTATCACCACGGGGATGATAGCCACTAAGGGATGGGGTGTCTTTGTGTTTTGATCCATGTTGTTCGTGTTATAAAATGCGATGCAAAGGTATATAAAAAATCCTGTGTGAGAAACTTTGTTAGTAAAAATTTTGCTAAACCGATTTTTTATATTACCTTTGCAGTCGCAAAAATGCAAAGCGCCCTTTGAGAAGTTGCCGATATGGCTCAGTTGGTAGAGCAACGCATTCGTAATGCGTGGGTCGCCGGTTCGAGTCCGGCTATCGGCTCTTTCTATGAAAGAGAGAGTCAGAGCAATCTGACTCTTTTTCTTGCGGAATTAGCTCAGTTGGTAGAGCATTGGCTTCCCAAGCCGAGGGTCGCGGGTTCGAGTCCCGTATTCCGCTCCTCTTAGCAAAAACGTAAAAGATGAGAAAATTCTCAGTAAAAAATTTGCAGGAGTGAAATAAAAGCATTACCTTTGCACCGCGTTTGAGAGAAAACGCCTCGGGTTTGACAAGAACAACCGGTTAAGGAAGTTTGGGTGAGTGGCTGAAACCAGCAGTTTGCTAAACTGCCGTGCGGGTTACCGTACCGGGGGTTCGAATCCCCCAGCTTCCGCTGGGAAAGACAAATCCAACATGATGGTCGATTCATCTAATGGTTAGGATACAAGATTCTCAATCTTGGCATAGGGGTTCGATTCCCCTATCGACTACGAGAAACTAACTCGAACCCCCTGTAAATCAACGATTTGCAGGGGATTTTACTTTTTATAGGTGTTAATAAGGTGTTAATCTTAACCAAGAATAAGAAAACGAGCGAACTGTTAATCTTTCATTCTTTTTCTCTTGATTGTCTTTATTCTACCATATTTTGAGTACCTTTGCACTCCGAAAAGATTAAATACAGGATAATGGATACACAGGAAGTACAGAATTGTTGGGAACCCATCATACATGAAAAGGAGAAAGTCATAAACGCCTTCGTCAACGATGAACTTCAACGGCTTATGGATGTTTTAGAAGAAACATCTGTAGGTGTTTCGTATGAGTACATGATTGGCAAAGAACAGGAAGAATATGCAAAAACGGTTAAGTGCTTAAGCGACATCTATAATAAGTGTCCGCCTATGAAGCATATCAAGGATGCTCTTGATAAACCTGATTTCATTTGGGACAGTCTGTTTATAGAGGACATCGGCAAGGACGATGTCTCAAAATGGTACCGCAACCCACTAAATGCAGACATTAAGATGTTTAGGAAAGAAAATACTATATACGATGAAGAAAATCCCTACCTATCTTATATATATAAGGTGTTGCTCTTTGAGAGGTACAAAAGGTTTCTGCGGGAAGATCTGAAGAAACGTAAGATGCTTCTTGTATTTGATAAGGATTTGTCAAGATGGGAGCAGAACAGATCACAGGACAGGAAGAATATTCAAGTACCAAAGGGTAAGAGTATCATTACTCCCGCTGCCATGCCATCAACTACCCCACCCGATATGCCAGCAGCCTTGCCAACCTTTGAACATACACTCACAGACAGGCAAATGAGTCACCTGACAAGCATCATCAATGAACTGCACATATTCCGTGAAGAAAACATCACGACAGAACAGTTAAAGTCTATCTTTGCCTGTTCCCCTGTTGTCACCCTACATTCGAAAAACAATCGCCTACTGGCTCATTTGTTCGACCAACTATCCAGACGAGACTACATAACAGAGAACTGGCAAGTCGTTATAGCCAAGAACAGACTTTTCAAATCTTCTCAGAAAGACAACTTCTTAAACCAAAACGACCTTTCCACCGCAACAAACAAACTTCTGACAATGGAAAAGAGCGACAAATACACAAAGTTGGAAGTGTATATCAAGAATCTGAAAAATCATTAAGCATTGTCAACAAAGTAAAGGATAGGCAAAAAGGTTGAGAATAGGTTAAGACCTTAAGCTTTATCCTTGACACGCAATCTTTAATGCAGTACTTTTGCCCCCGAATTCAAAATTTCGGAGGGTGCACACTCCTATTGTCAAATAAAAAAAGTAATAGTATATGTGTAAAAACAAAAGTATCGAACAGCGTATCGAGGAACTTGAAGCCCTTGTCTATGCAACCAAGAATGTGCTGAGCTTCGATGAAGCCAGTAAGTACCTTAACCTGTCGAAGAGTTATCTCTACAAGTTGACTTCGGCACAGCAGATTCCCCACTACAAACCTCAGGGGAAGATGATCTACTTCGAGAAGGATGCTCTTGACGCATGGCTCCGTCAGAATCCTGTCAAGACCCAGGCGCAGATTAGCCAGGAGGCAAGCCACTACATTATGACTCACCAAAAGTAAGGCTATGGAAGGAACAGAAACTAAGATTATGGCTCCCACAACTACTGATGAAGTCCGTGAGCATGGACTGACCAAGAGTGAGTTTAGTGTTATCTGGCAATCTATCCGATTGAAGGCAACCGATGAGTATGCCGTTCCGCCTGAGATCCTACAGGTGAACGGTTCTACCATTGGCACCTTGGGTAATTTCAGCGCATCGACAGGTAAAGCCAAGAGCAAAAAGACCTTCAATGTCTCTGCTATCGTAGCGGCAGCACTCTCCAATTGTGAGGTGCTGCGCTACACAGCGGCTTTCCCTGAAAACAAACGAAAGGTGCTTTACATCGATACTGAGCAGAGCAAGTATCATTGCCAGAAGGTGATGAAGCGCATTCTTCAACTTGCAGGATTGCCCACAGACAAGGATTGTCCTAATCTTATATTCGTGGCTCTTCGTGAACAATCACCAGAGCAACGTCGTACTATCATCGACTATATGCTCTACAAGATGCAAGGCATTGGTCTGGTTGTGATTGATGGCATCCGTGACCTGATGTATGACATCAACAATCCTACGGAATCCACAGAGATCATCAATATGCTGATGCAATGGTCAAGCCTTTACAACCTGCATATCCACACCGTACTCCATCTGAACAAGGGCGACGACAACACTCGTGGACATATCGGCACGGAACTGAACAACAAAGCAGAGACGGTGTTACAGATAACCAAGAGCCAGACAGATGCTAATATTAGTGAAGTCAAGGCAATGCATATTCGTGATAAGGAGTTTGAGCCCTTTGCTTTCCGCATCAATGCCGACTCCCTGCCAGAACTGGTAGCCGACTACGACTTTGACAAAAAGGATTCCAAGCGGGTGTCTCTAACTGAACTGCCGGAGAGCGAGCATAAGAAGGCACTGTTGAAAGCCTTTGCCAATTGTGAGTCGCAAGGATATACCCAACTGATAACATCCTTAATGGATGCCTATGCTTCCACTGGTTTTTCCCGTGGTCGCAATACCATTGTTGCACTCAACAAATGGCTCATGACGAACGGCTATATCGTCAAGACGGACAAGAAGTACAGTTTAGCACAGGGCGTATATATGGAGGAACAGAGTAAACCAAATGAGGAAGAATAAGGCTGCGCTGCCCCAACGGTATTTCCCAAATGAAAATACCGTAGCTTATTAGGGAATTTTTCGAGCCGCATTACACGGTAACGCTAAAAATTCCCAATAAGCCAAGGGGCTGCTCCCCTCTGGACTCCCTGCTTCCCAGGCAAAGCCGAC
>JAFTFC010000018.1 GCA_017449725.1 Prevotella sp.
CAATTATCAATTCTCAATTAGATTTAGAAGTTAAGTGATACTCCGAGGGTATAGGTATGATAGAGAGGATAGGTGCGCTTGTCGTCAAGGCCGAGGGTACCGTTCACCGCACTGATGATGATCATCGGGGTCAGTCCGCTGTAGCGGGTGATGGTAGCCACGTTGTTCATAGTGAAGGAGAGGCGCAATCTATCGATGAAACGGTTGTTTCTAAGCGGTACCTTCCATCCTACGGTGATGTAGTCAATGTTCAGATAGCTGCCGTTCTCGAGCCAGTAGTCGGATACCGTCTGGTCGTGGATGTTCTCGCCGATGGCATCGTCGAGGACGTTATATAGCGGCAGCGAGCTTACGTTCATATATGTCAGGCTCGTACCGTTGAATATCTTGTGTCCGAAGGCTCCGTTGGCTTGCAGGGTGACGTCGAAGTCCTTATACCTGAATGATATGTTAGAGCCCATGAGCACCTTAGGCATTGCCTGTCCTGCCACATAGCTGTCGCCCGTGATGTTATACTGGCGGCTGCCGTCGGCATTGGTTGTCAGTCCGTCGGCATGGGGCATATAGAACGTTCCGAGAGGCTGACCAATCATCTGGAACACCACGTCGTTGTACCCATGGAAACCGGCACCGGTCAGAGTGCCTATGGCTGCAAGTGTCGGGGCTGACAGCTGCTCGCCGTTATATTCGCCGGAGAGCGACAACAGTTTGTTGCTCTGCAACGTCAGGTTGGCATTCACCGTAAGGGTCATATCCTTGGTAATCAGCGGTGTACCTCCTAAAGAGAACTCCATACCGGTATTGCGCATCGAACCGAGATTAGCCACGAGTTTGGGGTATTTGAACGGCGGCACGCTCACGGCGTATGGGTAAAGCATGTCGTAGGTCTTGGAATAGTAGTAGTTGGCGGCGAAGAGCAAACGACCGTCGAACAACTGTGCATCGACACCGACATTGAAAGTCCGCCGCACTTCCCATTTCAGGTCTGGATTCTGGTTCTTCAGTTCACCGAAGGTAACGAGGTATTTCTGTCCCGAAGCCGTAATGCCGGCAGGACTTACAAGCGCCAGTGAGGTATAGTTGTCGATAGCGCCTTGGTTGCCTGCCCATCCGATGCCTGCCGAAAACTTAAGGCTATTAACAAACGTTACGCTGCGCATGAAGGGTTCGTCGGTGATGTTCCATGAGGCGGAGAACGACGGGAACCATCCCCACTTGTTGTTGTCGCCGAACTTTGAACTGCCATCGGCACGCAGCGATGCATTTACCGAGTAGCGGTCGTGCCAAGAATAGCCTGCCTGTCCCATGAACGAGGTCATCGAGGGCGACTCGTAAATAGACGTTGTGCCGTCCCACGGGCGCAGTGCTCCTGCCGACAGGTTGTCGTAGCCGAGAGCATCGGTGGCGAAGTCTTTTACCTTCACCCCATAGCCGCGATGGGTGTCCTGCTGCAATTCTGCCAGTCCCTTAGCCGTGAAGTGGTGGTTGCCCCATGATTGTTCGTAACTCAGGACGGCATTGGCAAGCACCGTCTCGTGGTTGTTGTTAGAACGGCGTGCCTCACCCTTGTTCCAAACCGCCGTAGGCAGGTAGACGTCGTTGTTGTTGGTATCGTATGTATACGCCCCGAAGAGCGTCAGCTTCAGCGGTTCCAAGAGGTTGAAGGTCAGTTTGGCGTGGGTACTGATATGCGAGGCAGTGGTGTGGTTCTGCTCTTCGAGCAGCGCGTTGGGGTTGTTTATCTGTGATGCCGAGGGATATCCATCCCAATCGCCACCGGCATTCCTTGACGCGGGGAACGTCGGATTCCACGCCGCAGCACTATAGAACAACTTCTGGTCGTCGAAGATTGTCTTGTCCTTCTGCGTACTTCCGAACATTCCTACGTCAACTCTCAGGAAGCCGTCCCATACAAGCTGGGTCATGTTCATGTTTGCCATGTAGGTACGGGATCCCATGTTGCGAATGACGGCTTGGTCGTTGATGAATCCCAGCGAGACGCGGTAGTTAGCAGACTCTGTTCCTCCGTTGAAAGCCACGTGATGCTGATGGGTGAAGCCCGTGCGCTCTATCTCCTTCTGCCAGTTTGTCGACGACTTCAGGTCTACAAGCGACAGTCCGTGGGTATTGGCATATTGACGATAGCCATCGGCTGAGAGCATGTCAAGACGTTTGTATACCGACGAGATACCCACCGAACCGTTGTAACTGACGTGCAGTTTGCCCGCCTTACCCCTGAGGGTGGTTATCTCAATGACTCCCGCGGCTCCACGGCTACCATACTGTGCCGTCTCGGAAGCATCCTTGAGGATGTTGAAGCTCTCGATGTCGGTAGGATAAACGGACTCCAGTAAAGAGAGGTCGCCCATAACGCCGTCGACGATAATAAGAGGGTCGTTGCCACCGGTCAGCGAGGTGGTTCCACGCAGACGGACGGCACTCATGGCGTTTGCTCCGGTGCGGTCGATCTGAAGTCCGGCAACACGTCCACGGATAGCATCGAGTGCATTGGTCACCTGGTCCTTGTTGTTCATCTGACTCTCATCTACAGTCTGGGCGAGGAGGAGTGGAGAATGAAGAGTGAAGAGTGCGAATAAGAGGGTGCGGAGTGGTTTCATAAAATTATCAAGATTAAGGTTTAGTAGTTCCACCGAGAATCGAACTCGGATCTAATCTTTAGGAGAGACTTGTTCTATCCATTGAACTATGGAACCATGCTTTCGGGTGCAAAGGTACGAATAAGTGATCAAAGTACAAAATGAAAGTTCACTTTTATTTTTTTTGTGCAGGCATTAAACCATTTTGTATTCTTACCGTCAAAGTAGTATGAATCGATTCTATTTGGCGGGCATACTGTTATTGTGCCCACTCTTGATTTTTGCTCAAAGCAAAGGAAAACGTAAGAAAGTATTAACTCCGCAGGACTCTCTGGAGATTCTTTTGCAGGAGGTAGTGGTAACGGGTCAGAAATCTACGGTGAAGCTGGAAGTGGACCGTAAGACCTACGATGTAGACCAGCAGATAGCCAATGCCGGAGGCAGTGCCAGCGACGTGCTGGAGAACATTCCGTCGGTGGAAGTAGACCAGGACGGAAATATCTCGCTGCGCGGCAACGAGAGCGTGGAGGTATGGATAAATGGCAAGGCGAGCGGACTGACAAGCGACAACCGCGGCGAAATACTGCAACAATTGCCGGCAGAGAGCATAGAGAAGATAGAGGTAATCGACAACCCCTCGGCGAAGTTCAGTGCCGAAGGGTCAGCGGGTATCATAAACATAGTGCTGAAACGCGACCGCAAGGCGGGATACTACGGATCGCTGCAAGCAGGAGCGAACACCGAGGGAGGAGCGAACGCAAGCGGTAACATCAACTACTCGAGCGGCAAGATAGAGTCATACCTGAACATTGGCTACCGCCACCGCCACAACAACCTCGGCGGAGCATGGAGCCGGCAGAACAACTTCGCCGACAACTCGTACATGAACTACGACACAGAGAACGGCAGAAGGGGCAACAACCTATTCACCCGCGCGGGCATAACATGGCATGCCACAAAGAAAGACGACCTGACTCTGAGCGGCATGGGCATGCTGGGAGGCAGCAACAGCAACAACACCACACTCTATCACTACGGCACCCAGGGCGCAGACCAGGACGACCGCCGTATGCTAAGACGGCAGACGGAGGACGGCAGCAGAAGAATGTTCCACGGAGAAATGGGATATAAACACTCTTTCTCGGACACTCACTTCATAGACTTTGTGGTGAGTTACAACAACTGGCGCAACAATAACGACAACTTCTACCAGGATAGTACATATTATAACTGGGAGCCCACAGACCCACGCGCCATGACGCCTACAACATACCAGTATCAAAGCCGTCCTCTATATATCAGGAACCGCTCGTGGGAGGTGAAGCTCGACTACGAAAACAAATTCTCGGAAACCCTGAAACTGCAAGCAGGCTATAACGGAAACTTCAGCAAGGAGAATACTCCGCAGGAGGCATACAGCGACAACACATGGGAGGGTGTGAACCCAACCGAAGACCAGTCGTACTATAACCGTTTCATCTACCGCATGGACACCCACGCCCTGTACTCCACACTGACATGGAACATCGGCAAGTTCGGTATTATGGGCGGGCTGAGAGGTGAGTACTGGAAGGTGAACACAGAGAGCTATTCTTGGGAGCAGGAGCACGATGCCACCAAGCGCGAGGCGCCCTACAAGAAAGACTTCTTCCAACTGTTCCCCAGCGTGTTCGTGTCTTACCAGTTGACTACCTCGCAGCAACTGCAACTCAACTACACACGACGCCTGCGCCGTCCTTGGGGCGGACAGTTGAACTCGTTCCGCAACACCCGCGATGCCTCGATGGTAGAGTTCGGCAACCCTGAGCTTACACCGGCATATACTCACAGTTTCTCTCTCAACTACCTGAAGCAGTGGAACAAACACACGCTGTCGCTTTCAGCATACTACCGCCCGTCGACCGACGTTATCCAGCGCGTCAAGTACCAAGACCCCGCGTCGGGAGTGATGTATCAGACCAACATGAACGTGACGCGCGACCTGAGCACGGGTCTGGAGGCTGTCATCAAGAACAACCTGTTCCGCCGTCTCGACCTAACGACAACGCTCAACGCCTACTATTATGAACTCGACGGGTTTGAGTACGACATCATGGGACAGAAAGTCACCGGCGACGGTAACCATAACTTCTCGTGGACAGGAAGGATGCTTGCCAGCCTGCTGTTGCCTAAGAACTTCTCTGTGCAGCTGACAGGAAACTACCGTTCACGACAGGTTGTTACACAGGGTTACAGACGTGCCAACTATAACGTGGACCTCGGAGTACGCAAGACTTTCTTTGACCGCCAGTTGGCGGTGAGCCTCAACTGCAGAGACCTCTTCAACTCTCGCCACTGGGAAACAGTTACGTCGTCGACAACCTTCGAACGCGAGCAGCGCAACTGGCGCGGCGGCAGACGAGTGCAACTGACAGTTACATGGAACTTCGGCAACATGAAAGGAAAACGCCCTCAGCGCCAGCAAGAGACCGACGAAGAAGGCGATATGAATAGCAGTTACTCAGGAGGTATGGAAGATTAATTATGCATTATGAATTATGCATTAAATAACTACCCTACCTGCGAACCTGGCTTTACGTCCTTGGTGGTGGTAACCACACTGAGGCTCTCGTCCATGTCAACGGCAGAAAGAATCATTCCCTGACTCTCGATGCCCATCATGGTGCGCGGAGCGAAATTCGCTACGAAGAGGATGCGGCGACCAACAAGTTCCTCAGGGTTCTCATAGAAAGAGGCTATACCCGAAAGGATGGTGCGGTCGGTACCGCTTCCGTCATCGATAGTGAACTGCAGAAGTTTCTTGGATTTCTTTACTTTCTCGCAAGCCTTGACAAGTCCGACGCGGATGTCAAGTTTCTCGAAATCCTCGAAAGAGACAGTGTCCTTAATCGGAGCTGCCTTGTAGGCGGCAGCCTCATTGGCACGCTTTGTCTCCTCCAGTTTGTCGAGTTGGCGCTGTATTGTCTCGTCCTCAATCTTTTCAAACAGCAGGGTGGGTTCTGCCAACTGATGTCCTGCCTTAAGAATGTCGGTACGACCTAACTGGTTCCACTCGAACGAATCCATGTTAAGCATCTCACGCAGGCGCTTGCTGCTAAACGGCAGGAAGGGCTCAAAAGCGATGGCGAGGTTGGCTGTCAACTGCAAACAGAGATTGAGGATGGTCTCGCAGCGCTTCGGGTCGGTCTTCCAAACCTTCCAAGGCTCACACTCGGTGATATAGCGGTTGCCGATACGTGCGAGGTTCATTGCCTCGAACTGCGCCTCGCGGAACTTGAACTGTTCCAAGAGCTGTTCTACCTTTTCCTTAACGCCCTTGAACTCCTCAAGCACCTGACGGTCTACATCGAGCAGTTCGCCACATTCGGGTACCACCCCACCCCAGTACTTCTTGGTAAGCTGCAAGGCACGGTTCACGAAGTTACCATAGACAGCCACGAGCTCGTTGTTATTGCGGTCCTGGAAGTCCTTCCAGGTGAAGTTATTGTCTTTAGTCTCAGGGGCATTGGCTGTGAGTACATAACGCAGTACGTCCTGCTTGCCTGGCATATCCTCGAGATACTCATGGAGCCACACTGCCCAGTTGCGCGATGTTGAAATCTTGTCGTTCTCCAGATTAAGGAACTCGTTGGCGGGAACATTATCGGGCATGATATAGCCTCCGTGTGCCTTCATCATCACGGGGAAGATTATGCAGTGGAACACGATATTATCTTTACCGATAAAGTGTACCAAACGAGTATCTTCGTCCTGCCACCACTGCTGCCATGTGCCCCACCGCCCGGGGTTGCTGTCGCAAAGTTCCTTGGTATTGCTGACATATCCGATAGGAGCATCGAACCACACATAGAGCACTTTACCTTCGGCTCCCTCCACGGGCACGGGAATACCCCAGTTGAGGTCACGGGTCATAGCACGCGGCTGAAGATCCATATCGAGCCACGACTTACACTGACCGTAGACATTGGGACGCCACTCCTTATGCTCTTCGAGTATCCACTGCTTAAGCCACTCCTGATACTCGTTCAGTGGCAGATACCAGTTCTTGGTCTCTTTAAGAACGGGGGTAGAGCCGCTGATTGTGGACTTGGGGTTGATAAGCTCTGTAGGAGAAAGGTCGCGTCCGCACTTCTCGCACTGGTCACCATAAGCGCCCTCGTTATGACAATGGGGACACTCACCCGTAACATATCTGTCGGCAAGGAACTGCTTAGCTTCCTCATCGTATAGCTGTGTAGTAGTCTCTTCGGTCAGTTTTCCTTCATCATAGAGCTTACGGAAGAACTCTGATGCAAACTTATGATGGGTCTCCGAAGTGGTACGGCTATAAATATCAAAGGAAATACCGAACTCCTCAAACGACTTGCGTATCATCTCGTGGTAGCGGTCAACAACATCCTGAGGGGTAATCCCCTCCTTGCGGGCACGAATGGTAATAGGCACACCGTGCTCATCACTACCACCAACAAACATAACCTCACGACCCTTCAGGCGGAGGTATCTAACATAAACGTCGGCAGGAACATAGACACCTGCCAAGTGACCGATATGTACTCCACCGTTAGCATAGGGCAGAGCTGCCGTCACCGTAGTTCTCTTATAGTCTTTTTTCTCCATTGTCTTGTAATTTGGTTGCAAAGGTACTAATTATAATTAAAGATTAAAAATTAAAAATTAAAAATTTTGTACTTCCCTCGCTTAATCGTATCTTTAAAGAAGATACTTACGCTCGGAATTAAAAATAAATTGAAATTTATTTTGTACTTCCCTCGCTTAATCGTATCTTTGCCCCATAAAAAAGATTATTATGCAAGAGACAAGACAAAACAAGATTGCACGACTACTTCAAAAGGAACTGAGTCTGATATTCCAAAACCAGACAAGGGCTATGCATGGAGTTATGGTCAGCGTGACGAGAACAAAGATAAGTCCCGACCTCAGTATATGTACCGCTTACCTGAGCATCTTCCCATCGGAAAAGGGTGAGGAGATTCTACAGAACATTCAGCGCAACGACAAGTCTATACGCTACGAACTGGGAACGAGGGTGAGAAACCAACTACGCATAATTCCCGAGTTGCGCTTTTTCATAGACGACTCTTTAGACTATATTGAGCATATTGACGAACTGCTGAAGAAGTAGGTTTCTAGTAATGAATTTCCCGTTCTACATCGCTCGCAGGTACCTCTTCTCGAAGAAGAGCACCCACGCCATAAACATCATCAGCGGCATCTCCATAGGAGGTGTGGCTGTGGCTACAATGGCGCTGGTAGTAACGATGAGCGTGTTCAACGGGTTCCGCGACTTAGTGGCGACGCTCTTCACCTCGTTCGACCCGCAACTGATGGTTGTGCCGGTGGAGGGAAAGACGGCACCCGCCGACGACCCCATACTGACGGAGATACGCCGGATGCCCGAAGTGGACGTAGCAACAGAGACACTGGAAGACCAGGCGCTGGCGGTATATCGAGACCGTCAAGCAATGGTGACACTGAAGGGAGTGGACAACAACTTTGACGAGCTGACCCACATCACGGAGATACTCTACGGCGACGGGGAGTTCGAATTGGAAGCTGCCAACCTACAGTACGGTACTCTGGGAATACAGCTGGCACAGAACCTCGGCACGGGAGTGCGCTGGGACGGTTACCTGCAAGTGTTCGCACCGCGGAGAGAAGGACAGCTGGACCTTTCAAATCCTACCGACGGCTTCGCTGCCGACTCACTGATATCTCCAGGGGTAGTCTTTGCCGTGAAACAGGCGAAATACGACCGTAACTACATCATTGCCCCAATAGCCTTTGCCCGCAGGCTGTTCGATGGACAAGGAATGCTATCGGCACTCGAACTGCGGCTGAAGTCAGGAAGTAACCTTGACCGCGTGAAGTCGAAGATGCAGGAGATTGCCGGCGGGAAATACCGTGTGCTCGACCGCTATGAACAGCAGGCAGACACTTTCCGCATAATGAAGATAGAGAAACTCATGGCGTATATATTCCTCACCTTTATTTTAATAGTGGCGTGCTTCAATATCTTAGGCTCGCTGTCAATGGTAATAATAGACAAGAAGGATGATGTGGAGACGCTGAAAAGCCTGGGCGCTTCAGAGGGTCAGATAAGGAAGATATTCAGATTCGAAGGACGAATGATTGCTGCGATAGGCGCTATTGTAGGAATTGGCGTAGGACTGCTGTTGTGCTGGATTCAGCAGACCTTCGGTATTGTGGCACTGGGCAGCGAGAGCGGGTCGTTTGTGGTGGATGCCTACCCTGTAAGTGTGCATCCGTGGGACATAATACTGGTGTTTGCTACGGTTCTTGCTGCGGGATGGATTGCAGTGTGGTTTGTTGAACGCTCAACTCTTCGCCATAATTAAGGAAGATGCTGGCGCACTCCTTGAAACGATCGGGGTTCTCCGACGTCAGGTAGCTTACCCCCCCACCCCTTGTTATTTTTTTCTCCAAGTCGGGATGGTGCTCAAGGTAGGTCTTGAGGCTGTCGGCAACATAGTCGCCCTGTGAAATAATCTTCACACCTTCTGGTACGTGGCGACGGATGCTGTCAAGAAGCATAGGATAGTGGGTGCACCCGAGAATAACTGTGTCAATCTTGTCGTCTTTCTCGAACAACTGCCTTATGCGCTTACCCACGAAATAATCGGCTCCTGGGCTATCTGCCTCATTAGCCTCAACGATAGCCGCCCACAACGGACATGCCACACCATTGACCACGATGTCTGGGAAGAGTTTATGTATCTCAAGGTCGTAACTTTCGCTTCGAATGGTTCCCTCTGTGGCAAGGATTCCGATATGCCGGCTCTTGGTAATACTTCCGATATTCTCAGCCGTAGGACGGATAACGCCCAGCACACGGCGATCTTTGTCCCACCGTGGGATGTCGTTCATCTGTATTGTGCGCAGTGCCTTTGCCGAAGCGGTGTTGCAGGCAAGGATTACGAGATGACAACCCTTACGGAAAAGAGCATCTACAGCCTGACGGGTGAACTCATAAACGACATCAAAGCTACGGGGACCGTAGGGAGCCCGTGCGTTGTCGCCCAAGTACAGATAGTCGTATTGCGGCAGCACTTGTCGCATA
>JAFTFC010000138.1 GCA_017449725.1 Prevotella sp.
ATCATCCCATTCTCTGGCATTTTTTACACTACCAAAGGCTTTCTGGTGTAGTCTTCTGCGAATGGATGAAACTGTTGAATCACTTTTTATTATTAATGTAGCAATGTCTATTTGTGATATGTTTGCTTTTATAAGTAAGCAAACTCTGTATTCTTGTTTAGACATTTTGCATAAGTCAAATAACTTATCATCAAACCCAGAAAATGTCGAATTAATAGTCGTGCTCAACAGACTCCATTCTTCTTCTGTTAATCGTTCTTCTTTTATAGGGGAATTCAGTATTCGGTGAATTCTTTGAATTATATCTGTATTGTTTAATGTTTCCTTTTCTATCTGTTTTTCTTCAAAAGGCCTTAATTCGTATTCGTTGATTAGCCGTTCGTACTTTTCTAACTTGTATCGTAACGCTTTTCGCCTTTCTCTTGAATAAATGATGATGACTACTATAAGAACAATGGTCAGAATAAGTCCAAAAGTCAATAATATAATGATATTTTGATTTTTAAATTTTTCTGCCTTAAGTTGTATGTTCTCTCTTTCCCTTATCTGGTAATTGTAAAGGGAGTTCATGCGGGCGACAGCTTCTGAAGCAGTAATGTTATCGACAGAGTCGGTTGCCAATTTGTATAGCCGACTATATTTAAGAGAGAGTTTTGGTAGCCCGTGTTTAATATAGTAGGCAGCAAATCTTCCATAGGCAGACTTTCGCGCATATATAGTTCCATATTTCAGCGCTTCAGTATTATAATAGAATGCAGAGTCTTCTATCCCCAAAGAATTAAATATGTCAACTGCCGCACTATATGTAGCACTTCTGTTGTCGGGGTCATCATATTCTATCGCTTTGCGAATATGAATCAGAGCTTCGTCTTTATTTCCTTGGGATAGTAGCATTACTGAAATCTGGGTATGAAGACTTGCTTGCATTTCGTAGTTATGACTCGCTTGGGCAAGTCGCATTGCGTCGCTGTATAGGGCTTCTGCACTGTCTAAATGATGGTGCATCTCCTGACATACAGCCATGTCCATCAGTCCGTAAATCATACTGACAGTGTCTTTGGCAAGTTTTCCGCATTCGTAGTTGCCACGATGCAGCTCGAGGGCTTTGTCGTAGAGGTTGCACAGGTATGCCGTGTAGCCCATCTGGCTATATACGACAGACTTTAGTTTTAGGTTGGTAGTATCTGGTAATAGGTTGATGGCACGCTGGAAGTAGTCGAGGGCTTGGGGTGCATCGCCGATGTCTCTATATACCCTGCCGGCATAGTAGTAGAACTCGGGTAGCAGGCGGTCGTCACCACCTTCTTCGAAGAAGGGTAGGAGCTGACGAATCAGTGAGTCGGAAGTATGCTTAATGTATGCTTTGTCTGCTGCCTTTACAGCGAGGAACTTATAGTACATACGGTCGTCTGGCGACATCTTGGCGGTATCCATCGCCATGCGCTGCAATACCATTATTGCGCTGTCGGCTCGGTCCTCACACAGGCTGTCAATCTCTACCAGCCGAGGCGAATATACCGGCGGTCGGCAGGCAAAGAATGCCTGTGACAACACAATGACTACTAATATGAACCACCCGAATCGCTTCATCTTGTCTTGTTTTCTATTAGCGCGAGTATCGCATCCTCGTCATAGGCTTAGAATACCTTTCCCTCCCATAGCATCTTTAGGAAGTCAAGAACATATAACAGTTCTGTATCTTCGGATTTGCGAGTAATAGGATCAAGGGACACAAGAATCAAACGACAGTCGGGATGCTCCTCTTTGAATGCCTTCAGACCCTTCTTATGCTTGTTCTCAACATGTTCGGTTGATTTAATTTCAATGGCTACTTTTGCATCTCCGATAACAGCATCCACCTCTTTTTTGTCATAGGTATGCCAATAGGAGATGACGTCTCGTTTGTCAAAATATCCTTTGTATGCAATCATTTCTTGCATGACAAAATGCTCAAATGCATGTCCGTAATCATCTGTACCTCGTTTCAGAGAGTGACGCCCCATCAGGTAGTTGGCAAGTCCAACGTCAAAATAGTAGAATCGCGGTGCCTGAATTATTTTGCGCTTTATTTCCTTTCTGAAAGCGGGAATTTCATAACCGATAAGTGTGTCGTAGAGAATCTGGAAATATGCCTTAACGGTTTTGGCGGAAACGCCACAGTCTGAAGCAATGTTTGTGTAGTTAAGCATTTCTCCGTCGGAAATGGCGGCAACTTCCAGAAAACGTTCAAAGGAATCGAGTTCGCGAACTTCTCCTTCTTCCCTGATTTCTTCGTCCAAATATACCTTTATATATCCAGATATTCGTTTGGTAGCATCTTCTACCATATAATGGCGTGGAATCATTCCATTTTGAACCGCCCTGTCAATCTGAAAGTCGGTAACCTCTGGCCAAACAAGGGGATAAAGTGTTTCGGGAATAGCCCGTCCCCCAAGGGTATTAGCACCAGAACGCTTGAGTTTGCGAGCACTCGAACCACTGAGTATAAAGTACAGACCTTTTTCAACCATGAGCGAATGAACAACGTCAAGCAGACCAGGGACTTTCAGAATCTCGTCCACAATGATAAGCGTGCCGGCGGGTTTATCCTGTAGTGCTTCCCATAAAGAATTTGGATTTAATTTAAAAGCTCTTCGTATTTTAGGATTAAGTAAATCATAATAAATAGCCCCATTAAAGCGCTCTTTTAAAAGTGTTGATTTGCCAGTCTGGCGTGCACCAAACAGGAACATTCCTTCGTCCAACTTACTCTTGATGTCAAATAATCTATTATACATAATCAATATCTAAATAATGGACTTCTGCTCCGAGATTTTACAAGAAATTCGGGAGTATGGTCTCGAATTTTGATGGTGCAAAGTTATTTGTTTTTTTATAAATCACCAAATATTTATTCTTTTTTTTAGATCAAAAATACAGTGATTCACTTGTTTTCTATTAGCGCGAGTATCGCATCCTCGTCATCGGGTGAGAACCAGTGGATGGCGGGGTCGCGCTTGAACCAGGTGAGTTGCTTGCGGCAATAGCGGCGGGTGTTGCCCTTGATGCGCTCTACGGCTTCGTCTAAAGACCAAGTGCCGTCGAAATAGGCGAAGAGTTCCTTGTAGCCCACGGTGTTGAGGGCATTGAGGTGGCGCAGGGGGTACATGCGGCGGGCTTCGTCGAGGAGTCCGTCTTGCATCATCTGGTCTACCCGGTGGTTGATGCGCTCATAGAGTTCTTCGCGAGGGCGGTTGAGGGCAATCTTGATGATGTCGAAGGGGCGAGGCTTGCGGGTGTTGGTGCGGAAGGAGGTGTAGGTCTTGCCCGTCTGATGGCAAATCTCGAGTGCGTGGATAACACGGCGGGGGTTGTTGCGGTCTACTATCTCGTAGTGCTCGGGGTCGATGCGTCGCAGTTCTTCAACCAGGGCAGCAAGTCCTTCCTCTTCGTAACGCCGCTTCATCTCCAGGCGGATGTCATCGCGTATGGTGGGAATGTCGTCGATGCCGTTACAGACAGCATCGATGTACATCATGGAGCCGCCGGAGAGTATTCGGGGGTACGGGGGTACGGAGGTACGAGGGTGCGAAGGTACGGAGATACGGAGGTGCGGGGGAACAGGGGTACGATGGTGCGAGGATAGTAGACGGAGCACGTCCTGCTCGTACATCGAGGCACTATAGTAGTCGGTGATGGAGTGGGTGCCTACGAAGTGGTGGTGCACTCGTGCCATCTGTTCCTCTGTCGGGGCTGCTGTGCCGATGGGTATCTCGCGGAATATCTGACGCGAGTCGGCATTGATTATATCTGTATGTAAGCGTTCGGCAAGGCGGATGCATAGTTCCGTCTTGCCGACACCTGTAGGACCTGTTATTACTATAAGCGGGGGTACGGGGGTACGGGGGTACGGTGGTACGAGGTGCGCCATTACCTGATAATTCCACGCTTAGAGGACTCCACGAAGTCAATGATGTACTGTATCTCGGGAGTTATCTCCATGTTCTTACGTATCTCTTCGATTCCTTCTTTGAGTATGCCCTTGGAGTAGAGCAGTGAGTATGCTTTGTCAATGGCATGGATAGTCTCGTTGGAGAAGCCGCGGCGACGCAATCCAATGAGGTTGACTCCGGCAAAACGGATGGGCTCCTTGCCGGCGATGACGTAGGGAGGAATGTCCTGAGAGGTACGGCTGCCGCCCTGGAAAATGCCATAGCCGCCAACACGGCAGAACTGGTGAAAGAGGCAGGTGGCGGAGATGATCGCGAAGTCGTCAACCTCTACTTCTCCGGCGAACTTAGTGGAGTTGCCGATGATACATCCGTTGCCGATAACGCAGTCGTGAGCCACGTGCATATTCTCCATCAGCAGGTTGTTGCTTCCGACGACGGTCTTTCCCTTGCTGGCTGTACCTCGCGAGATTGTAACGTTCTCACGGATGCTGTTATTATCACCTATTTCAGCCGTTGTCTCCTCACCCTTGAACTTAAGGTCCTGAGGCTTGGTGGCGATGCTGCAACCGGGGAAGAACTCGTTGTTGTTTCCGATGCGTGCACCATAGTTGATGGTTACGTTGTTCTGAAGAACATTATTGTCACCCATAACGGTGTTGCGGTCGATGTAACAGAACGGACCGATGATGTTATTGTCTCCAAGTTTGGCTTCGGGATGAACGAAAGCCATAGGGCTTATCTGATTCATAATACTTAATGCTTATTTATTTTTTACGATTTGGGCTGTGAAAGTTGCTTCGCTGACCACGGTGTCGCCAACGAACATATATCCCTTCATAGAGCTGACACCGTGACGTACGGGTGCAAGAAGCTCTACCTTGAAGAGGAGAGTGTCGCCCGGTACTACTTTCTGGCGGAACTTCACGTTGTCTATCTTCATGAAGTAGGTGCTCCAGCGCTCGGGTTCATCGAGGGTGTTTAGAACGAGCAGACCGCCACACTGAGCCATAGCCTCTATCTGGAGCACTCCGGGCATTACGGGCTCCTCGGGGAAGTGACCGGTGAAGAAAGGCTCGTTGCTGGTGATATTCTTCAGACCAACGATACTTGTAGGACCAATCTCGATGACTTTGTCGACCAGCTGCATGGGATAGCGGTGGGGCAGCAGTTCACGGATGCGGTTGACGTCCATTACCGGCGGTTCGTTGGGGTCGTAGAACGGTGCCTGAACCTCGTGCTTGCGAATCTCCTTGCGCATGAGTCGTGCAAACTTATTATTAACGGTATGTCCCGGACGGGTGGCTACGATGCGTCCCTTAATGGGCTTGCCGATAAGAGCCATGTCGCCGATGATGTCGAGCAGTTTGTGGCGGGTGCATTCATTATCCCAAACCAGCGGCTTATGCTGGATGTATCCGAGCTTTGTGGCATCCAGACGGGGAACACCTAAGAGGTCTGCCAGTTTGTCGAGCTTCTCTTGCTCCACCTGACGCTCGTAGATGACGATGGCGTTGTCCATGTCGCCTCCCTTGATGAGGTTGGCGTTGAGCAGCGGCTCGATGTCACGGACGAATACAAAGGTGCGTGCAGCGGCAATATCCTTGGCAAAGTTCTCCATATTGTCGAGTGTAGCAAACTGGCTGCTGATAAACTTCGACTCGAAGGAGCACATAGCTGTAATAGAGAAGTCCTCGTCGGGGAGGATTGTGATGCACGAACCACTCTTCTCGTCCTTAATCTCCATCTTATGACGAATGACGTAGTAGTCCTTAGGAGCATTCTGCTCCACTATGCCTATCTCTTTAATCTTTTCTACATACATTATTGCAGAACCGTCGAGAATAGGAAATTCTGGACCGTTGACCTGAATAAGGCAGTTGTCGATGCCGAGGGCATAGAGAGCCGACATTCCGTGCTCTACGGTAGACACCTTGACGTCGCCCTTGGCAAGAACCGTTCCACGCTGAGTGTCGACAACGTTCTCGGCAACGGCTTCGATAATGGGTTCGCCCTCAAGGTCGATACGCTGAATTCTGTAGCCAGTATTCTCAGGTGCGGGGTTGAAAGTCACCGTGAGGTTCAGTCCCGTATGCAGTCCTTTTCCGAAGAGAGAGAAACTGCCTTTAAGAGTTGTCTGTTTCATCATATCTTATTTCTTTTTTAATTCTTCCAATTCCTTTCTTAGTGCACTTACCTCCTTGTACATATCAGGAAGACGCCGCAGAATAGCCATTCCCTTGAAATATACCTTCGGGTCCATTGCCGGTGAACCGATGAGCTGTTCGCCGTTACCCTTTGTGTCGCCGATTACGCCACACTGGGCGCCGACGAAGGTCTTGTCGGCAACGTGGATGTGTCCGGCAAATCCAGCCTGCCCGCCTACCATACACCAAGAGCCAATCTTTGTGCTGCCGGCAAGTCCTGCCTGGGCAGACATAACGGTATTCTCGCCAACTTCACAATTGTGGGCTATCTGCACCAGGTTATCGAGTTTCACGCCTCGGTGAACGATGGTGTTTCCCATAGTAGAGCGGTCTACACAGGTATTCGCACCAATCTCGACATCGTCTTCAATGATGACATTGCCTATCTGCGGAATCTTGTCGTAACTGTCGGTGTTGGGAGCAAACCCGAAGCCATCGGCTCCGATGACAGCACCAGCATGAAGCGTCACGCGGTTACCGATACGGCAGCCATGATAGATAGTTACGTGGGGATTGATAGTGCAGCCCTCGCCGATGACAACATTGTCACCGATGTAGGCGAAGGGAGCCACATAGGTGTCCTTGCCGATTTTTGCAGACGAGGAAACGAAAGCCAGAGGGTCGATGCCTGTCTTGCGCGGCTGCATGCTCTGATAGAGCTGCAGGAGCTTGGCAACGCACTCGTAGGCGTTCTTAACGCGGATGAGTGTCGCCTTGACGGGCTTCTCGAGAACAACATCCTCGTTAATAAGAACTACACTCGACTCTGTGTCGTAGATATAATGTGTGTATTTAGGGTTAGACAGGAAAGAAATGGCTCCCGGCTTACCTTCTTCAATCTTGGCGAAGTTGTTGATGGTGGCATTCTCGTCGCCTTCAACACGTCCCTGAATAAATTCTGCTATTTGTTTTGCTGTAAATTCCATATTTTTCATGTTATTTGGTGGCAAAGGTACAATTTTTTTCTTACATTCGTTGATAACAGAGGTAATATTTACGTATTTTTTTCGAAAGTAACTGTACGTTGAGTATTTCGGACGCCTCGGCAATGTCTTTAAGAGTGTTGTCTTTATTGAGAATTGCAATGTGGTCGTCATGGATGTCGTACATGTCTTTCTGGATGGTGTTGAGGCTCATAAGGAACCATGAATCTTCCATCGGAATACCGAAATGACGGGAGAGTTCTTCTCGGATTTCTGTAATGCGTTCTTCACTAACCGGCTCCTCGGTGATTTCGACACGGAATGGACGGCGCTCGATGAGATTGGTAGCCAGTATAGACAGTACCTTGTCATCGCAGTCTTTCCACACCTTGACAGCACTCCAAACATCGTTGTCATCGAGGTTGATATAATTTTCAAGTGCCTCGGGATGATTGTGGAAGAAATCCACATCAACATCGTTGTAGAGGAAATAGTGAAGGGCAGGGGAGGCGAAAAGCTGTTTTCCCTCGCCAGCAAGTTTCTTGGCGCGGAGAAGGGTGTTGACGAGAACTTTCTCGAATGCCACAGTGGTCTTGTGGAGATATACCTGCCAGTACATCAGGCGGCGTGAGGTGAGGTAGTTCTCAATGGAGTATATGCCCTTGTAGTCGATAACCAGTTGGTCGTCAACAACATTGAGCATCTTGATGATTCGTGCCGAACCGATGTTGCCCTCCGTCACACCAGTGAAGAAAGAGTCGCGGCGGAGATAATCGAGGCGGTCCATGTCTAACTGACTGGATATCAGCTGGTGGAGAAAACGTTTAGGATATTCGTCTTTGAAGATTTTGATGGCGAGCGTCAGTTCGCCGTTCATTTCCTGGTTGATACGGTCCATCATCATCAACGAAATGTCTTCGTGGGAAATTCCGTGAATAAGTGTATTCTCAAGTACATGTGAGAAAGGACCATGACCGATGTCGTGCATCAATATGGCTGCCTGAACAGCTTCTGCTTCGGAGTCGAAGATGAAAATACCCTTTTGGGTGAGCACTTTTATTGCTTCGCTCATCAGGTGGAACGCACCGAGAGAGTGCTGGAAACGGGTGTGTTGCGCTCCAGGGTATACCACCGATGCCATTCCCAACTGCTTAATGCGGGTAAGGCGTTGCATCAGCGGGTGTTTCACTATCTGAAGGAGCAGTCCGCGTGGTACGTTGATAAATCCGAAAACGGGATCGATTATGGTCTTAATGTCGTTCATCCGCTATTTCTTTCTATTTTACCCTTTTACTTTTTTACCCTTTTACTTTTTTACTCTTTTACCTTTTCCAGTTCCTCTGCCATTTCGGTTTGCAACTTCTTTGCTGCTTCAGCTGCAGCTTCTGCAAAGTCTTCGCCACTTGAAGCATAAATTATACCGCGGGAAGAGTTGACGAGAAGTCCGCAGTCCTTGGTCATGCCGTATTTGCAGACTTCCTGTAAGCTACCGCCCTGAGCGCCAACACCGGGTACGAGCAGAAAATGACGGGGGACAATCCGCCGGATGTCCTCGAACATGCGTCCCTGCGTAGCACCAACTACGTACATCATGTTCTCGTCGTTACCCCATTGTTGTGAGGTCTTGAGAACTTTCTCGAAGAGGCGCTCACCGTTAGCGTCTTCCGTCAATTGGAAATCCTTTGAGCCCTTGTTGCTGGTCAGCGCAAGCAGCACAACCCATTTGCCCTCGTAGCCGAGGAAGGGGGTGACAGAGTCTTCTCCCATGTAAGGGGCGACGGTCAGTGCGTCAACGTCGTATTCCTCAAAGAACGTGCGGGCATACATGGCAGAGGTGTTGCCTATGTCGCCGCGTTTGGCATCGGCGATGATAAAGTGATCGGGGCAGTGCGTTTTAAGATAGTCCACCGTTCGCTCAAAAGCACGCATGCCTTTCAGCCCGAAGGCTTCATAGAAAGCCAGGTTGGGCTTATAGGACACGCAATAGGGCGCCGTGGCGTCGATAATTGCCTTGTTGAACTCGAAGATTGGGTCGTCGAGCGTCAGGAGGTGTTGCGGCAGTTTCTTAAGATCGGGATCAAGTCCCACGCAGAGAAACGACTGCTTCTCACGTATTTGCTGTATTAACTCTTGTCTTGTCATAGTTCTGATTCTTTCATTCGTTCAGCATTTTCGGCAACAGTCAGAGCGTCTATCATTGCCTGTATGTCACCACCGAGGAACCCGGGAAGATCGTGGGTGGTGAAACCGATGCGATGATCGGTCACGCGCCCCTGCGGGAAGTTGTAGGTGCGTATCTTGGCAGAACGGTCTCCGGTAGAGACCAGGCTCTTGCGGCGGTTGGCTATATCGTCGACGTACTTCTGGTGCTCCTTATCATAGATAAAGGTGTAGAGACGTGACAGCGCGCGCTCCTTGTTCTTGGGCTGGTCGCGCGTCTCCGTACACTCGATGAGGATTTCCTCTGTCTCGCCTGTATTGGGATTCTTCCACATGTAGCGCAGGCGGACGCCAGACTCCACCTTGTTCACATTCTGACCGCCGGCACCGCTGCTTCGGAAGGTGTCCCACTTGATTTCGCCTTCGATGATGTTCACCTCGAACTTGTCAGCCTCGGGGAGCACGGCGACGGTGGCTGCTGAAGTCTGCATTCGACCGTTTGACTCCGTGACGGGCACACGCTGTACACGATGGACGCCCGACTCATACTTCAGCGTGCCATAGACATCAGCCCCGCTCACAGCGAAATCAATCTCCTTGTAGCCTCCCACGGCACCTTCATTGAAGTCTGTGACAGACAACTGCCACCCCTTCGACTCGCAAAAGCGTTTATACATCTGGAACAAGTCGCCGGCAAACAAGCAGGCTTCGTCGCCGCCTGTTCCCGCACGGATTTCCATCTGCACGTTCTTGGCGTCTTCGGGATCTTTTGGGATGAGTGCTATTTTAATTTCCTCTTCCAACTTAGGTTGTAATGCCTCGTTTTCGGCAAGTTCTTCACGAGCCATTTCTTTCATTTCCGGATCGGTTTCGTTGGCAAGGATATCCTTTGCCTCGTTGATGCCGTTCAGGCAAGCGACGTATCGCTTACGTGCATCCATGATGTCCGACAGGTCTTTGTATTCTTTCGTTAACTTCACAAACCGCTTCTGGTCGGCAATGACCGACGGGTCGGTGATGAGTGTTGACACTTCCTCGAAGCGGGCTTCGAGCCCGTCGAGTTTCTGTAGTATACTGTTCTTTGTTTCTGCCATTGTTGTTCAGTGTGTTAAAATCCGACACCAAAACTCAGTTGGTGCATCTTTGCGCCCTGGTTGTTCTTGAAGAACGTCATAGGGCAGTATTTGACGTAGAGGAAAAGCGACGAGGGCGTGCGGACGGCTGCCATCAGGTCGACGGTGACGGGACGCTGGTGGATGGAGCCGGTCTCCACGGTGTAGTCCTCGCCGTCGTAGGTGAACTTACGCTCGGCGTGAGCGCCGGTGTTGAAGTTGACAATGCCGCCCAGGGTGACGCCCCACTTCCGGTTGTTGTTGAAGTAATGGGTGTAGAGCAGCGGCACTTGCAGGCTGAAAGCCGAGAGATGTGTCTGACGGTCGGACTGCTCGTCGTTGTAGGGATAGAGTTCCAGCACGCCTGCGTCATTCTTGGCGAGGAACTTGTCATTCGACATGCGGTAGTAACGCCAGTCTACGCCTATTCCGATGCTCCACTCGTTCTTCCTGCCGAAGGGAGAGTAGTCGAACGTAACGCCAAGGTTGTATTCCAATGACGGAAACAGTTTGAACGAGTAGTCGCTGGGAGCACTCGTCATGGTGTTGAGTCCCAATGCCATGTGGAGCGAGATGCTTCTCTTGCTTTCGGTGTTCTTGCAGTTGTTCTCAATCTTTATTTTGTTGAAGTTCTTGACGTTCTTAATCTTTCTGTGTACCGCCGACGTGTCGGGAATGCTGATGCGCTGCACATACTGGAAGTAGGGATCGTCTTTAGCACCGCTGATGACGATGCGCTGCACGGTGTCGCGCGTTTCAATCTTCACTTTCTCTACCTGCTCGATAATCAGCGTGTCGCCTTTCAGTTCTGCATTACTCGTCATGCAGAACCCAGCGAGGGCTGCAATGGTAATCAATAGTTTCCTTGTCATTATTCTTCAGATTTAGATGATTCTATTTGCCTGTCTATTTCCTTTTCTACTTTGTTCTGCACAGCCTCGCCTACTTTCTGTACTACGGGGTTGTTAAGAACCTTTTCGCCTGCTTTCGTCAGAGCCTTCTTGCGTTTGTCTGCCTGCATCATCAGTTCGTAGTCGTCCTCCCAGTCGCGCTGGTCTTCGATGCGCTCCTTCTGCTCGGCGGTCAAGGGCGGCACACCCAGTTTCTGTTTCAGACGGTCGATGTCTTTTTCTGTGTATCCGCAACGCTTAAGCTGTTCTTCCTTCGACTGTTTGCGGTCTGCCTTGTATTCGTCTTTCGTCAAATAGGCAACGCTGTCGATGTAGAGTTCTGTAAATTCACGAAAGACCTCGGAGATATTGCCCTGACCCATTTCAATGGTGACGTTGCCGGAGAAGGTAATAGTCTTCAGATTCCCCTGTGGCACGTATTGCATGTCGGCATCATCGAGCCGATAGACGGCTTTTGCATCGACATGGGAGAGGTGTCCTCGAATAAACAGAAGGTTGATGGACTCTGCTGTGTCGGGGGCAAGGGCATTATATTCGATGCGTAATTCCTTGCGAAGAGTATCTTTTACTGCCGTTCCTGACAGCCCATGCTTGCTGTAGACACGGATGGTGTCGTCGTCGGTCTGTATGGTGAAGTGCTTTGGGTTCTTCCGTGCGTGCTCCAGAAAGGTGTAGGGCTTCAGTTCGTAGAACTCCACAAACCGTCCGGACTGCCTGTCGGGGTGTACCAAATCTCGTCCGACGATAACTGTCGCGCCGTCGTCCTCGTTGCGGTGGTAGCGCACGTCGAGTTCGAAGATGCCTTCATATACCCGATATAGTTGTAGTTCCCTGTCGTGTGTATAGGTCTTGCCATCGTCCGTATTGCGATAGTAACCGTAAATCCGCTGGCAGTAGTCCCTTGCCTTCTGGTATTCAAACTCATCCAACGCAATCTCTCTGAATATGCTGTCGTTGTCGGTTGAATGAGCCAGAAGTGTGCCAATGTAAAGTAGCGACAATATAAAGACAAGGACTACTCGCTTATTCATACTTTTATTCGTAGTTGAATGTTCCAAATTCCGAGTGTATCGTCAGGCTCTTCTTGCCTTCCTCTATATGTCCCACCACCTGGGCGTCAATGTTGAACGACTTCGAGATGCCGATGACCTTGTCGGCAACTTCGGGGCGGACGTAGATCTCCATGCGGTGCCCCATGTTGAACACCTGGTACATCTCTCGCCAGTCGGTGCCGCTGCATTCGTGGATGGCTTGGAATAGCGGGGGGACGGGAAACATGTTGTCCTTCACCACGCGGCAGTTGTCGCCCACGAAGTGGAGCACCTTGGTCTGGGCTCCACCGGTGCAATGAACCATACCGTGAATCTCCGGACGCAGTTCGTCAAGCAGGCGCTTGATAACCGGGGCGTAGGTGCGGGTAGGGGAGAGAACAAGCTGACCGGCATTAACGGGCGATCCCTCGACGGCATCGGTAAGGCGATACTTTCCGCTATATACCAGGTCATCGGGAACTGCATGGTCGAAGCTTTCTGGATATTGCTCTGCCAAATATTTTGCAAACATGTCGTGGCGTGCCGAGGTAAGACCGTTTGAACCCATACCGCCGTTGTAATGTTTCTCGTAGGTTGCCTGTCCTGTACTTGAAAGTCCAACAATGACATCACCCGGACGGATGTTAGCATTGTCAATGACGTCACTGCGGCGCATGCGACAGGTGACGG
>JAFTFC010000139.1 GCA_017449725.1 Prevotella sp.
CAGAGGCTGTAAAAAAGATTATATCTGAGAAAGTTCCGGAGAACGATACACCCGAAGTAAAGCGTTTCCTTATGGGAAGCATTGAACTCACGACGCTTAAGACCACTGACTCAGAAGAAAGCGTACTGGCTTTCACTGAGCGCGTCAACCAGTTTGCTCACGAATATGCCGACCTTCCACATGTTGCAACCATCTGTGTTTATCCGTGTTATGCTAAGACTGTTAGCGAATCACTCGAAGTTGAGGGTGTTGAAATAGCATGTGTTAGCGGTTCGTTCCCCTCTTCACAGGCACTTATCGAGGTAAAGGTAGCAGAGACTGCACTTGCTGTTAAGGATGGTGCAACCGAAATAGATATAGTTATGTCTGTTGGCAAGTTCTTGTCAGGTGATTACGAGACAGTCTGCGATGAAATCAGCGAACTGAAGCAGACTTGTGGAGAGGATATTGCAATGAAGGTTATCCTCGAAACAGGTTGCCTCGGCACAGCGTCGAATATCAAGAAAGCATCTATCCTCTCAATGTATGCAGGCGGCGACTATATCAAGACCTCAACAGGAAAGGAGAAGATTGCAGCAACACCAGAGGCTGCATACGTAATGTGCCAAGCAATCAAGGAATACTACGATGAAACCGGCATACAGATTGGTTTTAAGCCTGCTGGAGGCATCAATACCGTAATGGATGCTATCACCTATTACACTATCGTCAAGGAAGTTCTTGGTGAAAAGTGGCTTACAAACAAGTGGTTCCGCTTAGGCACATCACGCCTTGCCAACCTCCTTCTTAGTGAGTTAGTAGGTCAGGAGACTAAATTCTTCTAAACCGTTCTAAGAGAGACAAAATCGAGATAGGCAGTCAGGGCTTCCCTGATTGCCTGTTTTTGTATACCTTTGAGATAGAGTCGAGCCGTCTGAGCAAACTCATCCATCTTTCGATAAGAATACTCTATTCCCCCACCCCGTTTTGTAAATTCAACTAAAGTAGCGATTTCATCGGTTGTTACAGATCTTGATTTAACCTTTCCTACGAGATTCTTAATACTCTCATCCTGACAATCCTTCAAAGCATGAATTATAGGCAGGGTCAACTTACCCTCCGCCATGTCGTTTCCTGTAGGCTTGCCAATTTCCTTAGAGTCATAATAATCAAAAATGTCGTCACGAATCTGGAATATCATTCCCAGCGAGTAACCAAATTGTCGTGCCGTTTCTACATCCTTCTCTGAAGCTCCGACAGACAATGCGCCTACCTCACAGCAAGTCTCAAACAGTGATGCGGTCTTCTTGTGTATAATCTGATAGTAAATATCCTCTGAAACCTCGGTATTTTGGATGTTTTCCAGCTGTAGCACTTCCCCACTCGACAGTGTTTGACAGAGTTTAGCAAGGGTCTCTATTATCTGCCAGTTGAGAGTTTTGCTAAAATGAAGCATTGATGTCGACAGCAAGTAATCACCCACTAACACCGATACCTTATTATTATACACTGCATTCACTGAAGGTTGTCCGCGCCGCTCATTGCTTTCATCAACCACATCATCATGCACCAGACTCGCCGTATGGAGAAGTTCTACGCCGATAGCAGCATTCTGAGTTGCCCCGTTAACTTCACCATATGCCTTTGCCGTCAGCAGCACCAACAATGGACGCATGCGCTTTCCTCCCCTATTCTTTATGTGTGACAACACCATTCCAAGGAGTTTATCATCACTTTGCAAAGATTCGTTGAACAGGTTCACAAAATCGTTGTATTCGACCTCTATGGGTTGCTTTATGGTTGAAAGAAAGTTCATAAGATGTTGAATTTTGTTACAAAATTAGTGATTTTATTGCATTCATGAAAAACTTTTTGTAATTTTGAGCAGAAAATAAAGATTATTTATGGATAAACTATTCCTTTTAGACGCTTACGCGCTCATTTACAGGTCGTACTACGCCTTCATAAAGAACCCGCGAATAAACTCAAAGGGTCTGAATACTTCTGCGATGCTTGGTTTCTGCAACACCCTCCATGAGGTTATCGAGAAAGAGAAACCCACACACCTTGCGGTAGCTTTCGACCCCCACGGACCCACGTTCCGCAGTGAGGCATTCCCTGAGTATAAGGCTCAACGCGAGGAAACACCAGAGGATATCCGCGCTGCCGTACCAATAATCAAACAGATTCTCGGCACGATGAATATCCCAGTCATTCAGGTAGACGGTTTCGAGGCGGATGATGTAATCGGGACATTGGCAAAAAAGGCAGGTTCCATCGGAATTGAGACATATATGCTCACGCCCGACAAAGATTATGGGCAGTTAGTCACCAACAATGTATTCATATATCGCCCGCGTCACGGTGGAGGCTATGAAACTCTCGATGAAAAGGGCGTATGTGAGAAGTATGGTATCAGTTCCACCTCTCAGGTAGTCGACCTCCTTGCCCTCATGGGTGACTCTGCAGACAATTTCCCCGGATGCCCAGGTGTGGGAGAAAAGACAGCCGTTAAACTCATAAACGAATTCGGTTCAGTTTCAAAAATGCTCGAAAACACCGACCAGATTAAAGGTAAGCTCCGCGAAAAGGTCGAGGCAGCCATAGACGATATCCGCATGTCCTATTTCCTTGCCACCATCCGCACTGATGTTCCTGTTGAGCTCGACATGGAAAAAATGAAGATGAGTGAACCCAACGAGAGCGAACTACGAAAAATTTTCGAAGAACTGGAGTTTAAGACTCTCGCAAACAAGTTTCTTAATAAATCTAAACAACCTCGAAAAAACGTTTCAGTCCAGCCCGATCTCTTTGGTTTATTTGCCGCCGAGGAGCCGAACGAGCAAAAAAAATCGAGTTTTGAAAGCCTAAAAACGACGCCTCATAAATATGAACTTATTGAAAATGAGAGTGATGCGAAAAAATTACTTGATTTTTTATTGACAAACACTTTTGTAAGTTTAGACACCGAAACCACATCAACGTCAGCAATCGATGCCGAACTCGTTGGTTTGAGCTTTTCAGTCAAGGAACACGAGGCATTTTACGTTGCCGTTCCCTCTGAACGCGTTAAGGCTCAGCAGATGGTAGACATCTTCCGTCCCCTTTATGAAAATGAAGAGATACTGAAAATCGGTCAGAATATAAAGTACGACCTTGAGGTGTTGCATAACTATGGCGTCACCCTCCGCGGAAAGATGTGGGACACCATGATTGCGCACTACCTCATCCAACCCGAGTTACGTCACAACATGGACTACATGGCAGAGGTATATCTTAACTACCAGACAATCCATATCGATGAGTTGATAGGACCAAAGGGTAAGAACCAACGTTCGATGCGCTCTCTCCCACCCCATGATGTCTACGAGTACGCCTGCGAGGATGCCGACATAACCCTTCAGCTAAAGAATGCTCTCGAGCCCCGCCTCCGTGATGCCGGTGTTGAACACCTGTTCTACGACATTGAAATGCCGCTCATGGAAGTCTTGGCAGAAATGGAGATGAACGGAGTGCGCATAGACCCACGCTCCCTCAAGGAGACATCAGACATCTTCACGTCAAGAATGAAAGAACTGGAGCGTCACATTTATGAACTTGCAGGCGAAGAGTTCAATATTGCTTCGCCAAAACAAGTCGGCGATATCCTCTTCGACAAGATGAAGATAGTTGAAAAGGCAAAGAAGACCAAGACGGGACAGTATGTCACCAGTGAGGAGGTACTCCAGCAACTCCGTGGCAAGAGCGAGATAATCGGTGACATCCTCGCCCACCGCGGACTGAAGAAACTTCTCGGAACTTATATCGACGCCCTACCCCAGCTCATAAACCCGCGCACAGGACATATCCATACCTCGTTCAACCAGACCATCACTGCCACAGGACGTTTGTCATCGAGCGACCCAAACCTTCAGAACATCCCTATCCGCGGTGAGGACGGCAAGGAAATCCGCAAAGCCTTCATCCCCGAGGAGGGCTGCCTTTTCTTCTCTGCCGACTACAGTCAGATAGAACTCCGTGTTATGGCACATCTGTCTGGTGACGAGAACATGATCAACGTATTCCGTGAGGGTAAGGACCTCCATGCCGCTACCGCCGCTACGATATATAAGAAAGGTATCGACGAAGTGTCGCGCGACGAACGCACCAAGTCCAAGCGTGCTAATTTCGGCATCATCTACGGCATCACCGTCTTCGGTCTTGCCGAACGACTTGAGATTTCTCGCGACGAGGCGAAACAACTTATCGACGGCTTCTTCCAGACCTTCCCCAAGGTTCACGACTACATGGAACATGCCAAGGAGGAAGCCAGGAAGAAGGGATATGTCGAGACACTCTTCGGTCGCCGTCGCTACCTGCCAGATATCAATTCCGCCAACGCTACCGTACGTGGTTTTGCTGAGCGCAATGCCATCAACGCCCCAATTCAGGGCACCGCTGCCGACATCATCAAGGTAGCTATGATCCGCATCCTCCGCAGGTTCCGCGAGGAGGGTCTGCGTTCCAAGATGATACTTCAGGTTCACGATGAACTCAACTTCTCCGTAGTTCCCGAAGAGAAGAGTCGGGTAGAGCAGATAGTTCTCGAGGAGATGCAGGGAGCCTACGCCATGCAGGTGCCCCTCGTCGCCGACTGCGGCTGGGGTGATAACTGGCTTGAGGCGCACTGATAAATAATTGAGAATTGAGAATTGAGAATTGAGAATTTTTGTGTACCTTTGCAGCCAAATTTAAACGTTTAAAGAAAAGATGTCATTAAAATGTGGTATAGTAGGACTGCCCAATGTCGGCAAGTCCACGCTGTTTAACTGTCTGTCGAGTGCCAAGGCACAGGCAGCCAACTTCCCTTTCTGTACAATTGAACCCAACGTGGGAGTCATCACCGTTCCCGACGAGCGCCTCACTAAGCTTGCCGAACTGGTGCATCCCGGCAGGATAGTCCCAGCCACCTGCGAGATAGTAGAAATCGCCGGTCTGGTGAAGGGAGCCTCCAAGGGTGAAGGACTGGGAAACAAGTTCCTTGGAAATATCCGTGAGACCGATGCCATTATTCACGTATTGCGCTGTTTCGAAGACGACAACATCACCCATGTCGATGGTACTATCGACCCAATCCGCGATAAGGAGATTATCGATACCGAGCTTCAGCTGAAAGACCTTGAAACCATTGAGAATCAGTTTACTAAGACCCAGAAGACCGCTGCGGCAGGCAATAAGGATGCCAAGGTGCTTCTCTCCGTCCTCGAAGCATACAAGACGGTACTCGAGCAGGGTAAGAATGCCCGTGTGGTAGAGTTCGACTCCAAGGAAGAACAAGACGCAGCCCGCAACCTCTTCCTGCTTACCAGCAAGCCCGTGCTCTATGTCTGCAACGTTGGTGAGACAGAGGCAAAGTCTGGCAACGATTTCACCCGTAGGGTAGAGGAACTCGCCCGCGAGGAGGGAGCTGAGTCGATGGTTATCGCTGCCAAGACCGAGGAAGACATAGCAGAACTCGAGTCATACGAAGACAAGCAGATGTTCCTTGAGGAACTGGGACTGGAGGAGAGCGGCGTCAACCGTCTCATCAAGAAAGCCTACGCCCTGCTGAACCTCGAGACCTTCATCACCGCTGGAGAGATGGAAGTTAAGGCATGGACCTACAAGAAGGGCTGGAAGGCTCCCCAGTGCGCCGGTGTCATCCACACCGACTTCGAAAAAGGCTTCATCCGCGCCGAAGTTATCAAGTATGACGACTACATCCAGTACGGCTCCGAAGCAGCTGTCCGCGAAGCCGGTAAAATGGGAATAGAAGGTAAGGACTACGTCGTTCAGGACGGCGACATCATGCACTTTAGGTTTAACGTATAGTATAGTCTGACTAGATGGACTAGAATGGCTAGAATAACTAGAAAAAAATGACCCAATTATTATACATCCTCTGGAATCCCTCCCTGACACTCGGTCCCATCCGCTGGTACTCTCTATGCTGGCTCATCGGACTGTTGCTTGCCTACCTTGTCGTTAAGCGGCTTTTCAAGGAGCAGAAGATCAAGGACGAACTGTTCGATCCGCTCTTCATCTATTGCTTTATCGGTATCCTCGTCGGTGCTCGTCTGGGTCACTGCATCTTCTACCAGCCCGACTATTTCCTTACGTCGTGGCACGGCTTTGTGGAGATGCTCCTGCCCATTCATTTCACTGCCGAAGGAGTGAAGTTCACCGGTTACGAAGGTCTCGCCTCCCACGGCGGTACACTGGGACTGATGATAGCCCTCTGGCTCTACGTACGCTGGTCTAAGCTTAGCATCTGGACCGTTCTCGACAACATAGCCATAGCCACCGGTATCACCGCCTGCTTCATCCGTCTTGGCAACCTTATGAATTCCGAGATTATAGGCAAGCCTACCGATGTGCCTTGGGCGTTTATCTTTGAGCGTGTCGATATGCTTCCGCGCCATCCCGGTCAGCTCTACGAGGCAATAGCCTATGCCCTGCTGTTCGTCATCATGTGGGCAATATACCGCCGGAGTATGTCTGCAGGGAAGCCACAGACCACAGGACACTACCCGAAGGTAGGCACCGGCTGGTACTTCGGTTTCTGCCTGACGTATATCTTCACCTTCCGGTTCTTCATCGAGTACACCAAGGACATCCAGGAAGCCTTCGAGGCGGACATGCTGTTCAATATGGGACAGTTGCTCAGTGTTCCATTTGTTATTCTCGGAGTGGTTTGCATGGCAAGAGCCAACCGGAAAAGATAATCTGGAATAACTAGCCAGTCTAGCCAGACTAGAAAGACTAGAAAGACTAGCCAGACTAGAAAGTCTAGAAAGACTAGAAAAAAATCGTCTCCTATTTCCCGGAGACGATTTTCTTTATTTCATTTAGTTTGTTCAGCGCTTCCAGTGGCGTGAGGTTATTCACATCAAGCCCGAGTATCTCGTCGCGCACCTGACTAAGCACTGGGTCGTCCAACTGGAAGAACGACAGCTGCACCCCTTGACGCGTCTGGTTCAGCGCTTCTGCCGAAGGCTTTGCCACCGACCCCACGCCGCTGTTCTCTTCCTCCAGTTGTTTCAGAATGGTGTTCGCCCTCTTCACTATGCTCTTCGGCATTCCCGCTATCTGCGCCACGTGTATACCAAACGAGTGCTCGCTGCCGCCTCTCATCAGTTTACGCAGGAATATAACCCTGTCGTCCACCTCCTTCACCGAAACGTTGAAGTTCTTTATCCTGGCAAAGTTCTTCTCCATCTCGTTCAGTTCGTGATAGTGCGTAGCGAAGAGTGTGCGCGCCCGAGCCTTCGGTTGCTCGTGCAGATATTCCACTATCGCCCACGCTATCGAGATACCGTCGTAGGTACTCGTTCCACGGCCCAGCTCGTCGAAGAGAACCAGCGACCTCGGCGTGACATTGTTCAGTATGTTTGCTGCCTCCGTCATCTCCACCATAAAGGTCGATTCACCAAGCGAAATGTTGTCCGAAGCACCCACTCTGGTGAAGATTTTGTCCACTAAGCCTATTTTCGCGCTCTCTGCGGGCACGAAACATCCTATCTGGGATAGGAGTACTATCAGAGCCGTTTGACGCAGCAGAGCGGATTTACCAGCCATATTCGGACCCGTTATGATTATTATCTGCTGCTTCTCTGTATCAAGATATATATCGTTAGGCACATACTGTTCGCCTATCGGCATCTCCGTTTCTATTACCGGGTGTCGTCCTTGATGGATGTCGAGCACGTCCGAGTCTTCTATCACCGGACGCACGTAGCGGCGTTCCTCCGCCACCTTGGCAAACGACAGCAGGCAGTCCAGTTGAGCCGTCAGCGTGGCGTTGGTCTGTATCGACTGAATGTACTCCTGCATTGCCACAATCAGCTCGTTGAATATCTTTTGCTCCAGCGACAGTATTCGCTCCTCGGCACCAAGAATCTTCTCTTCGTACTCTTTCAGCTCCTGGGTGATGTATCGCTCCGCCTGTGCCAGGGTTTGCTTGCGCACCCACTCCGCAGGCACCTGATTCTTGTACGTGTTCCTCACTTCGAGGTAATAGCCGAACACGTTGTTGTATCCTATTTTCAGCGACGATATTCCAGTCAGTTCCGCCTCCCTTTGCTGTATTTTAAGAAGGTAGTCCTTACCGCTGTATGCTATATTGCGCAGTTCGTCCAGTTCGGTATTCACTCCCGACTTGATGTATCCGCCCTTATTCGTCAGTTGCGGCGCGTCGTCCACTATCTCCCTCTCTATCTTGTCACGCAGCATCTCGCACAGGTTCAGTCTTTCGCCTGTTTGTCTTAGTGCCGTGTTCTCTGCCTGAAGACATGCCTTCTTCACAGGCTCCAGCGCTTTCAGCGCCACCTTCAGCGCCACCACTTCACGCGGTGTCACCCTTCCCACAGCCACCTTCGATATTATGCGCTCCAGGTCACCCACCTGACGGAACTGTTCGTCCACCATTTCTCGGAACTCCGGCTCACGGAAGAAGTAGTCCACCACGTCCAGCCGGCGGTTTATCTGTTTGTCGTCCTTCAGCGGGAACACCACCCAGCGGCGGAGCATCCTGGCACCCATCGGCGACACTGTCTTGTCTATCACGTCCACCAGGCTCCTGCCGTCCTCCTGCATCGGCTGCACCAGTTCCAATGAGCGCACGGTGAACTTGTCCATCCTTACGTAGCGTTCCTCCTCTATGCGGGCTATCGACGTTATGTGCCCTATGTGCGTATGCTGCGTCTGTTCCAGGTATTGCAGAATGACCCCCGCAGCAATCACTCCGTGCGCCATATTCTCCACGCCGAAGCCCTTCAGGTTCTTCACGTCGAAGTGGCGCAGCAGCTTCTGTCGTGCCGTCTGCTCCGTGAACACCCAGTCGTCCATCTCGAACGTGAAGTATTTCGTGCCGAAGTTCGCCTCGAAGTCGTGCCTTCTGCCGCGCTCGTAGAGCACCTCCTTGGGTTGGAAGTTACCAAGCAGCTTCTCAACGTAGTCCGCATTACCCTCGCCGGCGAGGAATTCACCTGTAGAGATATCCAGGAATGCCACACCCATCACACCCTTGCCGTAGTGTACCGCCGCCAGGAAGTTATTCTCCTTATGGTTCAGCACGTTGTCGCTCATAGCCACTCCCGGCGTCACCAGTTCCGTGATGCCGCGCTTCACCAGTTTCTTCGTCAGTTTCGGGTCCTCCAGCTGGTCGCATATCGCCACCCGTTTTCCAGCACGAATAAGCTTCGGCAGATAAGTGTCCAGGGCGTGATGCGGAAATCCCGCCATCTCGTCCTTTCCCTGTCCGCTGCCATTGTTGCGGTGGGTCAGCGTGATGCCCAATATCTGGCTTGCCGTGATGGCATCCTCGCAGTATGTCTCGTAGAAGTCACCGCAACGAAACAGCAGCAGCGCATCGGGGTGCTGCGCCTTCAGCGAGAAGAACTGCTTCATCATCGGTGTCAATTCCTTAGTATTCTTTGCCATATTCGGTGCAAAAATACAAAAGATTTTTGAAAAACAAGAAAACGAAGAAGAAAAACCATTCCCCCGTAACACCAGCAGTGCCGCTCCCGTAGAGTAGGGGAGCGGCACTGCCTATGTGCGTCGCAGCCTTAGCTGCCAATTATCATCTTAGAACTCTTCGTTGAAACCGAAGTCTTCCCAGAGGGAACCGTCCTTGGCTGGAGAATCATCGTCTTCAGCATTTTGTACATTACCACCCATACCTGGCCCATTACCTTCACCAAGATTACTACTATCGTAAGTCCCGGCACAAAGGTTCTGAGTTTCAATATGCATTACCAAAATACTCGGTATTATATAGTTTTTTTTCATCTTCGCAGATTACTTTATTTAATTATTTTACTACTTTTTTCTTTCCATTCACGATGTAAGTTCCAGCAGGGATATTCTTAACGTCTTTACTATTTGTACTAACGAGCTGGCCATCGAGAGTATAGATACCGTTCTTAAGAACAGAGCCTTCTATTATGTCGTAAACATTTGCATCGCTTACACCCACTATCGTTGTAGGTTCTGGCTGCTCCTCGGCTGCAACATCCTCATAAGGCTCCTCATAGTTAACAGTACCAATATTAGCTAATGATGCATCTTTATTTGGATTCTTAAGGTATGCACGATAACGACCACATGCCGTACCTTCTTCTTTGACGACACGCTTCAGGTTTCCATCCTTAGAGCTTATGAAGTAAGAATATTGAGGCATTGTCTCTGCATCGTATGTTCCAACAAACTGCAAACCTTTATCCTCTATAACTCTCACCTTCTTATTAGCATCCTCATAATCATTACCCACTTCTTTTCCTTCAAAGGTAACACCTTCGAACGTCAACTCATTCTTGTTCTCTTCCCAGTCGGGATACACGAAGTAAGGACGACCAGCCTCCATCATACGGTAGTTGTGCTGCACAAAGTGGATATTTGTCTTAGCATCATTCAGATTATCAAATGTTACAATCTTAGCATCAGCACCAAATACTCTATGGAACTCATATTCGCTGACAGCAAACGGCAGACAGATAGATGTCCACTGCTTCTTGGTAAATGTACGTCCAGAGTATGTTACATTGTAAGGAACATTCTCTGTAACACTACCTTTTGCGAAATCATCAGTTGCTGGATCATCGGTAATTGTTGCTGTCTTAGGAGTAACATTAGCACCAGGGAAGTTTGTCGGCACAAAAGCAAAGCCACAAAGATTAGGCTTGCTGGCATTCTGGAATACCCAGTAGCTCTTACCCGCTTTAACATTGAATGCATAGCGTACGTATGCCTTACTGATAAGTGAGTATCCCTTGCTCTCGGGGTCTTGGAAGATATCCTGATTATCACCCGCTGCAGTCCATGTGTTCTTTATTTCCTCATGAAGCTCATTAAGATTAGAGGTTGAGCCACCATAGTCAACATCAAAACCAGAAAGAACTTCTTTCTTCATAAATGACCAGTCATATACATTACCATTGTTTTCCTCTGCATTCTTAGATGTCAGTCTCTGAACATTAGCATCGTTAGGATTACAACGTATCACACCCTCTGTATAAGTGCCATCACTACCCAAGAATTCCTTCACACTTTCAGGAAGACCCGTGTAGTCTGCTGTTGTACTAACAGGTAAACCTGTCTCGTCAACAATATAAAGAGGCTTCCAATCAAGACCTGTATAGTTCTTGTCTGTATTCAACAGGCTGTGCGGGTCACCTGTATAAGAGCAGATACCATTTTGTACAAGATATACGAATACCAATCCACTTGTCTGAGGCTCAAATCTCCAATAAGCGCCTTTTGCCGGCAGAGTGAAGGTATTCTTATAATAACCTTTTTCAAGTACAGCTGCATCAACCATATTCGCAGCACCAGTCAGATAGTTCTTATAGTTCTGCGAGCCTTTCTCATCGCAAGGGTTCTGATTAGCCACATTACTCCATGTAAAACCGTCTATGTACTTGTTAAACTGTTTATCAGAAGATGTAAATCCGGCAATCTCAGCATTACCCTTAGCCTTATAACTGTCCGTACGGTTCACATTACCAGTAGCGGTAACTGCCACATATTCATGTTGCCATCCACCATAAGTCATACGGATAGGAGATGAAATATTATATGTGGTCACGACGGCTCCGGCATCTGGAACATAGATAGCGTTTTTGTCGACATTAGTAAATCCGTCTTTTCCCTCCGGATCATTCTCATCGCCTAAACGATATGTGGGGATATCGGCAATTACCAAGTTGTAGTAAGGCATCTTGAAAACCTTGTCTTCCAAAGAACTTACCTGAGACTTCACTTTACCGCGAATTGTCACGTAGTTAGGATTCTCTGTAAATGTAATGGCTACCGTCTTTACCTTACCTGTTGAAGCATTGATTGTTGCCTTTTCCTCATTGTCTGACGAATATGTCACAGTTGGCATTGAAGCCTTTGCTAAATATGGAAGTACGCTAACATCATTGTTCATGAAAGCACGTCCAGAGGTAACAGGTTCTGTGTCACTTACACTCTGGATAAATGCAGGCGAGAATGAGAATCCGTGCATATTAATCTGACCACCCGTCGTACAATAGAGGTGGTAGCTGTGATCTTCCAACATTGCCATTGCAAACGTGTGCTCTCCTTTCAGCTCTACATCAGGAGTAAATTCTAACTTATACTCAGGGAAGTCATAGTCAATAAGAACATAGGTATGATTAGCCTCCCATCTAGCATCTACAGTAAGGAATCCGTTGGTGTGAGCATAGAACTCATAGAAGTGTCCACCTGTAGCTATACCATTCTCATCGAGCACTACTGGCGTATCATCACTAATGAACTTATTACCCTTGCCATTGACTTCATCCTTGCGGTCGTTAGCATTATCGTAAGAACCAATATCATTGGTCGGGTCTTCCTTTACCGTCCACGTAGAACCGTCATACACTCCGAAACGAATGTCAATTCCAGGAACACCTGAGATGGTGTAACCTGCAAAGAAAGTTCCTGTTTCAATAAAGTGCATCTTACCCATTACCTTATCCTTTGCATAGTCAGCATCAGTTGTTCCCGTGTTGCCTGCATCGCGAACGGCACCTGCGTCTTTACTGCTGATAATCTCGTAGAGAGAAGCACCTCCCGTGGTCTCAATCACATGGATGGTGTAATATTTTATCAATGTACGGCAACCCTCGTCATATTTAGCATTATCTGTTGTTGCCGTCACCTTCACGGTAACATCGCCTGTATTGCCGCCAATAGTAATCTCATGCTTCGGACCTGTTCCATCACCACCATCATTGGCTACTGTTGTGCCAGTACTGCCATCATCTGTGATCTCAAAACTAAAAGCATAATCAGAGGATACTTCTTCATCAAAAGCATCCGTCACCCAAGCTTCAGGCTCTACGAATCCATCCTGATTGATTGAAGCAACGAGTTCTTGTGGATCAACATTCAGTATCGTCTGCTTTGCAGCGTCAATAGTATAGGTCTGGACCTTGGTCGTTCCCTTATCCCATTTTGCATGGTTCCATGGATAAACCGTATAGGTAATCTCCTTTGTTCCTGGTACGGTGAAAACAATATCCCAAAGATTATCTGTTCCGAAACCTTTTACACTGTAGTAACGATATGACTTGATGTTGGCAGTACGATCAACCTGCACCTCTTCCCATGCGTGAGTCTCAGGATTCTCTTGCCATACCTTGCCGGAATAGAGCGGTTTACCGCCATTATCCCAATCATAACCAACAGGCTCTATCTTGTTTCCGCTTGCATCCAATGCCTCCATACGATCGTAGTGAGGCCAGTTGTTGACTACAATACCTGCGTCAGCATCGAATTCGAAAGAATACCAGAACGTATCACCACCACTGTTAACATCATAGGTCAGGGTACCGGCAGAACCGTCGTTCTCATCACCAATCTTTCCACTCACTTCAAAGCGGTTGTTGATATTGATATGGTCAGCCGTACTGTAGTGAACATCTGTCGGGTCTGGATTAAACACCAGTTCAGGAGCACGTTTCAGTACATCAATATAGAAGTATTTGATAGGACTTACACGACGATAAGTAGCGCTTCTTTCCCCATCAGTATAATATGTGGAATTATTGCCTATCGTTGTCTCGTCAGTATAGTTATACCAACTCTCTATATTGCTGTCGTCTGGTGTTTCTGCAGGGTATGGAATGTAGATGAAAGCACCAACCTTCAAATGTCCTGCCAAGTAAGTTGTACACAGTGTTTCATTACTGTTCAACGTACGAGCAATCATGTTTGTTCTTGACACACCTGCCTGTGTTGACTCACCTGCTTCAATGATTTCTCCATAAGGATTATAGCCTGTACGCTGACAGTCATCATATTCTGTGTTGTCTTCCACAGCAAAATAGCAAACACCCAACTTCGGATGTTTTGACAAGTCAATACCACCAGTTCCTATTACAACAGGTTTCGGCAGGTGATGAGAAGCAACTCCTTCGTTCTGGCTGGTGCGGTCGTTCCAACGAGACCATGTCAGGGTGTTGGCTGCCGTCTTCGTCGCATCGACATCTTCTGATGCAGAAATACCATCCAATGTTAAAGAAATATCAAGATTTGAGCTAAAATTCTGTATTGTGACAGGAATATCCAGCGTCACTTCGTTATAGTTAGCCGCGTATGCAGGTTTCGGTGTGAACGTAGCGACAAGCGTTGCATTCACAGGAGTAGCATAAGGATTCTTCACACCCTCCTCATTAACATACATATACTGACTGCCTTCCTCGCCAGTGCCAAACTTGGCAGCAATATATTTGTCTACGCCGATCTCGTTGGTAGCACCTTCTCCGAGAAGCAAGTAGTCTTCGCTGCCCGTTTTCGGTGCGAAGGTCACGTCGTACACCCTTGACAAGTCCTGAACGTGTCCGTTCTTGGTAATCGTGATTGCTGTCGTGGGCAGTGCCAGTTTTGAGGAAACATTCGTAAACCAATGTTTGCCTGCATCATCTCCTTCAGTAATCTCCGTGTCCGTATGACGAACGTTGATAGTAAGGCTACTTGGCGTGGCGCTATAAGCACCCGGTGTAACTTTAACAATCTCAAATTTGTAGGTTGCTGAAGTCTCATTGTAGTCATCAGCATACGCTGTTTTCGGTTTAGCCACAACGCGGACAGTCACAATACCAGCACCTGAACCCACCTTAACATCTCCATAGTAACGTGTAATGGTTGTTTGGGTTGTAGCGTCTTGAGTATACTGACGTCCATTTTCATCCGATGAGAAAGAGTCATCATTCTCATGACCATCAATGTAGTAAGTAATAAGATACTTACTCGTCAACAATGTAGGACTTTCCGAACTACCTGTGTACACACGTACTGTAGGAATAGTGAAATTTCCCCAAGAAGGATACACTTGCTTGTAATCATTGTCAAGCCAACCTTCTCCGTCAACAGGGGTCAGTTCAAGCGTCGGAGTAACCTTGTCTGCCCACACTCCCTGAGTCGAAAGCACAATCAGGAAAAGGGCGAGAAGCATTCTCAAACTTTTCATTGCTTTTTCAATCATTGTTTGTAGTTTTATTATTTGTAATTGTAGTATAATTTGTAATTTTCTCGTGTCCAGACGATAATTCGGTGGCAAAATTATTGAATATTAGAATATGTGCGCGAAAACATTAACGTAAATTAACGTAATCGTTTGCTCTTTTATCAGTAAAGAGCCTTCTTAGCACTTGCGCACACTAAAAAAACGACCTCCAAGGGTGTCAGGGTGTTAAAACCCTTTCGTACAGGGCGTTTCGGACGTACACCCCGGGGTGTAAGGGTGTGGTAAGGGTGTACGTTAATTCATAATTCATAATGCATAATTCATAATTAAAGGTGTACACCCTTTGTACACCCTTGCACCCTAGGGTGTGCAGCTGCAGGCCCGATAAACAG
>JAFTFC010000140.1 GCA_017449725.1 Prevotella sp.
CCCCGAAGGAGCATGGTATATCAACGACAACGGAGAACTGGCTCAGGCTACAGAGACACACTATGGAAGTTATCCTTATCCTGACGCTACCAATTTTGACGGTGCTGGCGCTTACTCGAACAACTCAAACATGACTAGTTCGCAAAACTACAAATATCAGAAGACTTCGTTCACCAAAGTAAAGAACATAACTCTCGGTTATACATTCCCGAAGCCTTGGATTAACAAGATAGGCTTGCAGCACCTTAGACTGTACGTAAACGTAATTAATCCGTTCGTATTTACAAACTATGATGGCTTTGACCCTGAGTGGGCGAGTGCTTCACTTACCAACGGTGGTCCTTCTTCAGTAACTTACCAGTTTGGTGTAAATCTTAAGTTCTAACCATAACAAGAATACAAGAATATGAAAACATATAAATATTTCGCAATGGGCACTGTTCTCTTGGCAGCGACAAGTTGTAGCGACTTCCTGACACCGGAGAGCAAGTCAAGCCTTGATGCAGAGGCCATGCTGGTGAACGAGAGTGCCATAAATGACGCTTACTATTCACTGCGCGCTGTCTATGCTAACGGCGAGTACAGGCAGTGGTTCCAAGCCGGTACCGACCTCTATAGTGACGGCCGTAACCCTATTCCAGCAGCATACAATACATATACGCTGAACCCAAGTACAGAAGAACTCAACAAGAGTCTCTACGAGTATTGCTTCAAGGGAATACGTTCGGCTTACGCAGTAGTTTACTATTCTGGTGGCATACCCGAGGCTAACCGTCAGAAGAGGGTAGATGAGGCAAGAGTTATAGCTGCCAACTACTACTATCTCTTGGTAAACAGTTACGGCGGAGTGCCAATCATAAAAGAATTCATAAATACTCCCGAACGTGAATATGCTCGTGCTTCTGCACAGGAGGTATATGAGTATATCATCAATGAACTCCTGTCAGTAATAGAGAACAATGCTCTCGATGCAACAAATGCCACAGCTGGTGGTGGTCGCGTGAGCATGGAGGCAGCCAAGGGTCTGCTGGCAAAGACTTATCTCGCAGCAGCATGGGATCTGAACAACAATGAGTATTTCGCAAAGGCAGCCCAGTATGCTGACGAGGTTATCAATGCCAGCGCAGCAAAGGGACTCCCAACTGAATATGCTAACCTCTACAAGGCAGACGGAAGTGGAGACGACAATGCAGAGTTTATCTGGGACGTAGAATACGACTTGGCATCAGCTAACAACAAGTCTGCAGGTGGTCACAGCATCAGTTCCTACTATTGCAACTACATCGGTGGTAGCGAGGACAATGTGAAGGCAATGACTTCAATGTATGTTCCAACCCTGTATGCACTTCAGTGCTTCAAGAAGGGAGACAAGCGTTATGACGCCACCTTTATGAAAGAGCTGCCCGACGTTAAGAATGGTTCTGCATATGGCTACTGGACTTGGTACGAGAAGGGTGAAAGCCTTGTTGGTGTACCTGTAGTACGCTACTATCCTGCTTGGTATGAAACCGATGCAGACATTGCTGCATGGCGCGCCATCGACCCGACAAACAGAGCTAACACGTACATCATACCTATGGCAGAAAACTCTAAGGAAGCTCAGATTATGAGCGGTAATGCCAAAAACTATTATGAAATGATTAAGGATGTATTCGGAGGTAGTGCATGCAAGAAGTTTGATGACTCTCAAACAGCTTCCACAGCGGGTGATACCGACTATCGTGACATCCACATCATCACTCTGCCCGACCTCTACCTTGTAGCTGCCGAGGCTTATCTTAAGGCTGGTAACAACACCGAGGCTCTGAACCGTCTGAACGTTGTTCACAAGAGAGCTTGCGGTGCAGAACTGGCAGCCGTTTCACTTGATGCTATACTCGAGGAGAGGGCATGTGAGTTCTTCGGCAACGACCAGCGCTGGATTGACCTCAGTCGTACGAAGACATTGAAGGCACGCTATACCGCCTACAACTATCAGGAGACTGGTACAGTAAAGTGGTTGCGCCCAATACCTCAGTATGTTATTGATATAAACAATGCAATAACTCAGAATCCTGAGTACGTAATAGTATCTGAGGAAGAAAACGCTACAGAATAAACAAAACATAATTATTGGGGAGGCACTCTCCAACAAAGAATGCCTTCCCAATTATAAAAAAAAGAATTAATCAATCTATTTTAAACAAACTTTTTTATTAACTTATTAAAACATTACATTATGAAAAAGATTTTTACTTTTGCAGCTGCTCTGTTCGCAGCAATGGCAGTGAATGCACAGACTCCTGAGTACGTGGTTAAAATCGACCAGGCTCCTACAGCAAACTCACTCGAAGAATCAGACAACGTTACTCTTCTCTGGGGTGACAACTGTGGTAAGGGTAAGGAAACTAAGGATGCAGCCATCGTGGCTCTCGGTTATGAGGCATTCATAGCAGACGGTGGCAACCCCACAGTTGATGAGACCGACAACATTACTCCTACATCGGGTTCTTATCAGGTTTTCAAGGCTAAGAATGCCGGTACTCTCATTGTCTGCATTTCTCTGAACGCCAATAAAGAAATGTTCATCGTAAAGGGTACTCTCGATGGTGATCTTTTCACAGGTAAAACTCGCATGAGCGATACAGAAATGGCTGCTGTTGTAACTAACACAGAGGGAGCACACCCGACTTTCCAGACTAACAACGATGGTAATAAGGACGTTGAGCACTCTTCAGCTGATAAGTATGTTGGTTTCGTAACTCTGCCTGTTGCTGCTGGTGATGCATATGCAATCTTCTGCAAGGGTTCAAAGCTCGGTTTCGCTGGTTATCAGTTCGTAGCAGGTGACCCCACTGGTATCGCTAACGTAGCTGCTGCAAAGGCTGAGAACGCTCGTATGTTCAACCTCGCTGGCCAGGAAGTTTCTAAGAACTTCAAGGGCATCGTTGTTGTTAACGGCAAGAAATTCATGAATAAGTAAGAGCAAAAACAAGCTCGCTTGCTTTTTGCCGAACGAGAATGAATTCGGCAAAGCCAAGTTCATGAACAAGTAATCTAAGATTATTATTCATAACAAATAAACAGAGGGCAGGCTTCGGCTTGCCCTCGTTTCGTATTCAGTAAAAAAACGCGAAAATATTTTGTTATTTCAATCAAAGTCTTTATCTTTGCAGCAAATATTTAAGCTCCGCCATTCTTTCTTGAATGGACATGGCCGTCCTTGGACGGCTTTTTAATTTGTAGTATATAGCACAAAGAGTAACTTTTTACATTGATGGGTTTAATTTCTATTATGGTTTAAAACGCACCAAAAGGAATGAGCCACAATGGGCTGACTATTATTGGATAGATATAGTTAAGCTCTGCTCAAGTTTTCTTGGAGACGGACAAGAACTTGAAAAAGTTATATATTTCACGGCATCTCCTCTTAATCCAGAGAAGAGTAGCAGGCAAAGTGCTTTGCTCAATGCGAACAAATTGGTGAATGGTGATAAGTTTGAGGTCGTTCGAGGTAAATACTTGGAAAAGCAAATACAATGTCCAAACTGCCACTATGCTATATCAAGACCTGAAGAGAAGAAAACAGATGTAAATATCTCTGTTAGAATGATAGCCGATTGTGTATTGAATGCAACGGATAGCATTGTTCTGATAAGTGCTGACAGCGATTTGGTTCCTCCGCTTGAGTTTATACAAAAGCACTACCCAGAAAAACGTATAAAAGTTTATTTTCCTCCTTCTAATTTTAGTAGTGACTTAAAAGACAATGTAACGCATCATAGCAGCAAACCGGTTTTAATGCATAAGAATGAACGACGTTTCCGTGATGCTATTATGCCCGATGAAGTTAGCGACGGAGTGAAAACTTACGTTATTCCTGAAAAGTGGATTCCGAATAACATCGTTAAATAGAACGGTCGTATGTTCAACCTCGCTGGCCAGGAAGTTTCTAAGAACTTCAAGGGCATCGTTGTTGGTCAGTCCAAATAAAAATCTTATCTTTGCAGAAAATTATATACACTTATGAGAACTAAGACGATTTTACTGCTATTATTCATTACCCTAACGCTGCATGCGGAAAACAATACGGCAAAAGATGATGTGCTGAGAGAGATTACCGGTGCGAAGAAACCCACGTTGCTCATTAACATAGTGACGATGGGTGCCAAGGGTGATGGGAAGGCTGACTGCAAGAAGGCTTTTGACAAGGCTATGCGCATGGCGGAAAGGCGTGGAGGAGCACATATCGTGGTACCAGCAGGAACCTACATGCTTAATGGTCCCATACACCTGGCAAGTAATGTCTGTCTGGAGCTGCAGGAGGGGGCGACACTGAAGTTCTCCCCCACTCCTTCATATTATCTTCCAGCTGTCAGAACTTCGTGGGAAGGTACTTTCGTGTGGAACTACAGCCCGATGATATACGGATATGAGTTGCACGATGTTTCTATTATAGGCAAGGGAACTATCGACGGCAATGCCGGAAGCACATTTGCAACTTGGCGCGCGAGGCAGAAGAATGCCCAGATGCGCTCACGCCAGTTAAACCACGACGAAACACCTGTGGCAGAGAGGCGCTTCGGAGATGGCGACTGGCTGCGTCCTCACCTGATACAGCTATTCAGATGCCGGAACATCACCCTTGAGGACTTTTTCATTACCAACTCGCCTTTCTGGTGCATCCACCTGCTACAGAGCGAGAACATCATCTGCAAGGGTATCCGATATGATGCCAAACTGGTGAACAACGACGGCATAGACCCGGAAATGAGCCGGAACATCCTGATAGAGGACATCCATTTCAATAATGGTGATGACAATATAGCCATAAAGAGTGGCAGAGACAACGACGGATGGGCTGCTGCCACCCCGTCGGAGAACATCATTATCCGAGGCTGTCACTTCAAAGGACTGCATGCTGTGGTAATTGGCAGCGAGATGTCTGCCGGAGTACAGAACATTAGGATAGAGAACTGTGACTACGCTGGCTATTGCAAACGCGGCATATTCGTCAAGACTAATCCTGACCGAGGCGGGTTCGTAAGAAACCTGTTTGTAAGCAACTGCACATTCGACGAGGTGGAAGACCTGTTCTACATCACCAGTATGTATGCCGGTGAGGGTATTGGCAACAACCATTTCTCCGAGGTTAGCGACATCTTTGTCGAGGACCTCCAGTGCAGGAAGGCACGCCAGGCGGGCATTGTGCTGCAAGGAACGGCAGCCAAACCAATAAGGAACGTCGTGCTTAGGAACGTGAACATTGATGAAGTCAAGAATGCCATAAGCCTTGACCATACGGAAGTGGTGACAATGGAAGGATGCCACATAGGCGGAAGAGCCGGTGTGCCATCACAAGTCAGTGAAAAAGACCAGATTTTCAAGTAAGGTAGTCGAGCTGCTTCTTGAGCGTCTGCAGTTCGTCGCGCACGCTGATTAGGCTTTCCATAACCCGTGCACGGCTATCGACTCCCTGTTTGTTGGCATGGAGCATCTTGCGGGCAGCAGCAATCTTGAAACCGCGCACCTTGACGAGATTATATACCGACTTAAGTATCTCTATGTCCTTGTCGGTGTACTGACGGATGTTGTTTCCCGTGGTCTTGGGCTTAATCTGAGGTATCTCCTTTTCCCAAAAACGCAACAGACTCTCCGAGACGTTAAGCATCTCGGCAACTTCCTTTATTGAGTAGTACAACTTCAAGTTCTTGTCGGTATTTAGTGCCATAATCGTGAGTTTTTTATCAAACTTTCCAAATTTATTTGCAAAAATAATGAAAAGGAAGTATCTTTGCAAAGTTTTTCGAAGAAATTTAAATATTTAAGATAAAAATCATGATGACAGCAAACGAAATTCGCGAATCGTTTAAGAAGTTTTTTGAATCTAAGGATCATGCCATAGTACCCTCAGCACCGATGGTAATAAAGGATGACCCCACACTGATGTTCACCAATGCCGGCATGAACCAGTGGAAGGACGTGATACTGGGTACACGCGACCCAGAGCCGCGACGCCGTGCCGACTCACAGAAGTGTCTTCGCGTCAGCGGTAAGCATAACGACCTGGAAGAGGTTGGTCACGACACCTATCACCACACTATGTTCGAGATGCTTGGCAACTGGTCGTTCGGCGACTACTTCAAGGAGGGAGCAATCGACATGGCTTGGGAATATCTTGTTGATGTTTTGAAACTTGACCCCAAGGACTTGTATGTAACGGTGTTCGAAGGTGACGAGAGCGAGGGTCTGAAGCGCGATGACGAGGCCGCAGGCTACTGGCGCAAGCACGTCAGCGAGGACCACATCATTAATGGTAACAAGCACGACAACTTCTGGGAGATGGGCGATACGGGACCTTGCGGTCCGTGCTCGGAGATTCACCTCGACAGCCGTACGCCGGAAGAGAAGGCTAAGGTGCCTGGACGTGAGCTTGTGAACAAGGACGACCCTCAGGTAATCGAGATATGGAACATCGTGTTTATGCAGTTCAACCGCAAGGCTGACGGTTCGCTGGAGCCATTGTCTATGAATGTAATTGATACGGGTATGGGCTTTGAGCGCCTGGTACGTGCGCTCCAGGGCAAGCACTCCAACTACGACACCGACGTATTCCAGCCGATGATCAAAGAGATAGAGCGCCTATCGGGCAAGCAGTATGTCTCTGAAGATGTAGAAGGAGCGGAAATTACCGATGAAATCGAGAAGACCAACGTTGCCATGCGCGTTATTGCCGACCACATCCGTGCCGTGGCATTCTCTATTGCCGACGGTCAGCTGCCGGGAAACGCCAAGGCAGGATATGTCATCCGCCGCATCCTGCGCCGTGCCGTACGCTACGCTTACACATTCCTCGACCAGAAGGAGGCATTCCTCTTCAAGCTTGTGCCGATGCTCGTACACGAGATGGGCGATGCTTATCCCGAGCTGAAGGCTCAGCGCGAACTCATCACCCGCGTAATAAAGGAAGAGGAAGACTCGTTCCTACGTACTCTCGACAAGGGTATACGCATGATCAATGATGCCATGGACGAACTTCGCAAGGCGGGCAAGACGGAGCTCGACGGAACTCAAGCTTTCAAGCTCTTCGATACTTACGGATTCCCACTCGACCTCACTGAGCTCATCTGCCGTGAGAACGGTTTTACCGTTGACGAGAAGCAGTTTGACGTAGAAATGCAGAAACAAAAGGAACGCGCCCGCAATGCCGCACAGGTAGAGAACAGTGACTGGGTAACCGTGGGTGGCGATTCTGACGCTGCCATCGAACAGCAGTTCGTAGGCTATGACTACACAGAATATTCGTGCCACATACTGCGCTACCGCAAGGTGACACAGAAGAAGAGCGAGTTCTACGAACTGGTTCTTGACAACACCCCGTTCTACGGAGAAATGGGTGGTCAGGTAGGTGACTGTGGAGTGCTGGTAAACGAGAACGAGACCGTTGAGATTATCGACACTAAGCGCGAGAACAACCAGTCTGTACATATCGTTAAGCAACTGCCCAAAGACCCATCGGCAGAGTTTATGGCATGCGTTGACACCGACAAACGCGATGCTTCAGCTGCCAACCACACCGCAACCCACCTCCTGGACTATGCGCTGAAACAGATACTCGGCGACCATGTAGAGCAGAAGGGTTCGTTCGTAAGTCCCGACACCCTGCGTTTCGATTTCTCTCACTTCGAGAAGGTAAGCGACGAACAACTCCGTCAGGTTGAGAGAATGGTTAACGAAATGATTCGTCAGGACATACACATCGACGAGCATCGTGATGTTCCTTTCGAAGAGGCTAAAAAACTTGGCGCAATCGCACTTTTCGGAGAGAAATACGGCGATAAGGTGCGCGTTGTACGATTCGGTCCATCGTGCGAGTTCTGCGGTGGTATCCATGCCAGCAGCACCGGTCGCATCGGTTTCTTCAAGATTCTCTCAGAGAGTAGCGTGGCTGCCGGCATCCGCCGTATTGAGGCTAAGACCGGACGGGAATGTGAAGACCTGATGTATGTCATGGAGGATCACCTGAAGGCAGTAAAGGCATTCTTCAACAACGCCAAGGATCTGGAAGGTGTCATCAAGAAGTACATTGACGAGCACGACGCCATGAAGAAAGAGATAGAGCAGTTCCAGGCACAGGCTGTGGAGCGCATGAAGAACTATCTGATGACAGAGATTCAGACTATTAACGGCGTTAATGTCATCACCCGCGTTATCAACATGCAGCCGTCATCTGTTAAGGATCTCGTCTTCCAGCTCCGTGCTTCGGTAAAAGCTCCGTTCCTCTGCGCTATCGGCTCTGTTTCACAGGATAAGCCGATGCTGAGTATCATGATGAGCGATGACCTGGTAAAAGACCACGGACTGAATGCCGGTCAGATGATACGCGAAGCTGCCAAACTGATTCAAGGCGGTGGCGGCGGACAGCCCCACTATGCACAGGCGGGCGGTAAAAATGTTGAAGGTCTCACCGCAGCAGTGGACAAAGTTATTGAATTAGCCAAACTATAATTTATATAGTATATATAATAAAAAAACTCCCGATTGGGAGTTTTTTTATTACTTATCGGCAATAGCCTGCATTATCTGAGCCTCTATCTGCTCTGCAAGCTCCGGATTATCCATAATCAAAGTCTTGGTAGCATCGCGTCCCTGAGCCAACTTGCTTCCCTCATACGAGAACCATGAACCACTCTTCTGGATTATGCCGTACTCTACTCCGAGATCTACAATCTCACCTGCCTTGGAGATTCCTTCACCGAAGGTTATCTCGAACTCTGCCTTGCGGAAAGGAGGAGCCACCTTGTTCTTAACAACTTTCACGCGCACCTGATTACCAATGACGTTGTCACCGTCCTTGATACTCGTAACGCGACGAATGTCCAGACGAACCGACGAATAGAACTTCAGTGCGTTACCACCGGTGGTTGTCTCGGGGTTACCGAACATAACACCTATCTTTTCACGCAGCTGGTTGATGAATATACACGTGGTGTTAGTCTTACTGATGGTACTCGTGAGTTTGCGCAATGCCTGACTCATCAGTCGTGCCTGCAAGCCTACTACGTTGTCACCCATGTCGCCCTCGATTTCCTTCTTCGGAGTAAGAGCGGCTACAGAGTCGACAACTAGAATATCAATAGCGCTGGAGCTTATCAACTGGTCGGCTATCTGAAGTGCCTGCTCTCCATTGTCGGGCTGGGAAATCCAGAGGTTGTCGATATCCACACCAAGTTTCTGTGCATAGAAGCGGTCAAAAGCATGCTCTGCATCGATGAAAGCAGCGATTCCACCGGCTTTTTGAGCCTCGGCGATAGCATGTATTGCGAGAGTGGTTTTACCACTTGATTCAGGACCGTATATCTCAATAATTCTTCCGCGAGGGTAACCACCGACACCAAGGGCGGCATTAAGTCCGATACTTCCTGTCGGGATGACATCGACATTCTCTATTTTCTCTTCACCCAGTTTCATAATACTGCCTTTGCCGAAGTCTTTCTCTATCTTCGACATAGCAGCCTGCAGCGCCTTCAGTTTCTCATTCTGTGCTACTGCGGGTTCTTCCTTCTCTTTTGCCATAATAATATCTGTTTAATGTTATAATTCCAAATCTCCATCGTGAATCTCGTGCCAAGGCAGCCCCTGTTTGTTTAGTTGCTCCATGAATGGATCGGGGTCGAATTCCTCTACATTGAACACTCCCGGCTTGCGCCATAGTCCCTTGCAGAACATCATGGCACCAATCATTGCTGGCACACCAGTGGTATAGCTGACACCCTGCATGCCTGTCTCCTCGTAGGCAGCACGGTGCGAGCAGTTGTTGTAAACATAGTAGGTATGCTCCTTACCGTCATTACCAATGCCTCGGATGCGACAGCCTATGGAGGTCTCTCCCTCGTAGTTCTCACCGAGATCCTGCGGATTGGGCAGCACTGCCTTCAAGAACTGTAGCGGGACAATCTTCACCCGTACATTTTCACCGGTTCCATCAGCAAGTGGAGCCTCATATTCCACCTCATCGATGCGACTCATGCCGATATTCTGAATTACCTCAAGGTGCTTCAGATACTGCTGTCCGAAGGTCATCCAGAAACGGGCACGGCGGATGGTGGGATAGTTAATTACCAGCGATTCTATCTCCTCGTGGTGCAACAGGTAACTGTCGCGCGGACCAATATTGGGATAGGTAAGATCCTTGTGAATCTCGAGCGGTTCAGTCTCCACCCATTTGCCGTCTTCCCAGTACAGTCCCTTCTGGGTAATCTCGCGGATATTTATCTCTGGATTAAAGTTTGTGGCAAATGCCTTATGGTGGTCACCGGCATTACAGTCGACAATGTCGAGGTATTGCATCTCCTTGAAATGATGCTTCGCAGCATAGGCTGTATAAATGCTTGTAACTCCCGGGTCGAAGCCGCAACCAAGTATGGCTGTAAGACCAGCTTCACGGAAGCGCTCACGATAAGCCCACTGCCACGAATATTCGAAGTGAGCCTCATCCTTAGGCTCATAGTTGGCGGTATCGAGATAACTGCAACCACAAGCCAGACAAGCCTCCATTATGGTAAGGTCCTGATATGGCAGAGCCAGGTTAATAACCAATTCGGGCTTATAGTCATTGAACAATGCCTTCAACTGCTCTACGTCATCGGCATCTACCTGCGCTGTACGTATTGGCAGCGAATATCCCTTCTCGTGGATGGATTTCACGATGGCATCGCACTTCTCCTTACGACGGCTGGCTATCATAAACTCAGTGAATACGTCTGCGTTCTGGGCTATCTTGAACGCAGCAACGGTAGCGACGCCTCCGGCGCCAATCATTAGTACTCTTGACATATCCTTAACTTAATTAAATTGTCTTTCAAGTAATTTCTCTGCAAAGATACGATTTTAGATTAAAAATGCGGTAGAAAAAGTACAAAAAAACGTTATTTGTTTAACTGCACATACAAAACACGAGGGGATGCACTGTAAGCACATCCCCTCGATATCAGTATATCCCAGAAGGATTAGTCTTCGTTAAGGTGCTCTTCTGAAGAGAAGTCGAGAACATTCTTACGGTTAGCAAGCATGCGCTCGTATTCTTCTTTGGAGCCTACGATAATCTTCTCGAACTCGCGCTGACCTGTACCGGCAGGGATGAGGTGACCGCAGATAACGTTCTCCTTCATTCCCTCGAGGTAATCAACCTTACCCTTGATAGCTGCCTCGTTGAGCACCTTGGTGGTCTCCTGGAAGGAGGCGGCACTGATAAAGCTCTTGGTCTGGAGAGCAGCACGGGTGATACCCTGGAGTATCTGGGTAGACGTAGCAGGCACTGCATCGCGCACTTGAACGAGTTTCAGGTCACGGCGCTTGAGCGAAGAATTCTCGTCACGGAGCTTGCGGACAGAGATAATCTGACCTGCCTGAAGCGTCTCGGAGTCACCGGGGTTGGTAACAACCTTCTTCCCCCAGATGCGGTCGTTCTCCTCTGCAAAGTCGAGTTTGTCAACGATTTCCTGCTCCAAGAAGATTGTATCTCCAGGTTCATCAATCTGGACCTTACGCATCATCTGGCGCACGATAATCTCGAAGTGCTTGTCGTTAATCTTCACACCCTGCAAACGGTAAACGTCCTGAACCTCGTTGACGATATACTCCTGAACAGCGGTCGGACCCTTGATAGCGAGGATGTCGCTTGGGGTGATTACACCATCGGACAACGGAGTTCCTGCGCGTACTGCATCGTGCTCCTGAACAAGAATCTGCTTAGAGAGCGAAACGAGGTACTTGCGCTGGTCACCAGTCTTTGAAGTGATGATAATCTCGCGGTTACCACGCTTCACCTTACCCATGGTTACCTCACCGTCGATTTCACTTACGACTGCAGGGTTAGACGGGTTACGAGCCTCGAAGAGTTCGGTTACACGTGGAAGACCACCGGTAATATCACCGCCCTTGGCTACGGAACGAGGAATCTTGACGAGAGTTGTACCGGTCTTAACTTCCTGACCGTCCTCGACAACTACGTGTCCGCCTACAGGGAAGATATAGGTTCCAACAATATTGCCGTCTCCATCAACGATATCGCAGGTAGGCACCTTTGACTTATCCTTAGACTCGGTGATAATCTTCTCGGTAAGACCTGTTGTCTCATCGGTTTCTGCCTTATAGGTAACGCCCTCGACTACGTCGCGGAACTTGAGCGTTCCTGCATACTCTGTTACGATGACTGCGTTGAACGGGTCCCAACGGGCAATAATGTCCTTCGGCTTAACGATGTCACCCTGCTTGTGATAGAGTGAAGAACCGTAAGGAACATTCACAGTTGAGAGTACAATCTTGGTGCGGGGATCGATGAAACGAACCTCAGACAGACGACTTACAACCATCTCGCATTCTACGCTGCCATTCTCGTTCTCCTCAACGAAGGGAACGGTACGCAACTCGTCGAACTCAATCATACTCTCGTGCTTAGCCACGATGCTGGCATTGGCACTGGCGTTACCAGCGACACCACCGGCGTGGAACGTACGAAGTGTCAACGGAGTACCCGGCTCACCGATAGCCTGAGCAGCGATGACACCGACAGCCTCACCTTTCTGAACCATGCGCTGGGTGGCGAGGTTACGTCCGTAACACTTCATACAAACACCCTTCTTAGACTCACAGGTGAGCACTGAACGTATCTCAACACTCTCGATAGGAGACTCTTCGATGATACGTGCTATTGGCTCAGTAATCTCCTCGCCGGCTGCAACGATGAGTTCGCCGGTTGTAGGATGGATAATATCATGTACAGAGACACGACCGAGGATACGCTCATAGAGCGAAGCGATGGTCTCGTCACCATTCTTAAGTGCTGTACAAACCAGACCACGCAGTGTACCACAGTCTTCCTCGTTGATGATGACATCGTGGGAAACGTCGACAAGACGACGGGTAAGGTAACCTGCATCGGCTGTCTTCATAGCCGTGTCGGCAAGACCCTTACGGGCACCGTGGGTAGAGATGAAGTACTCGAGCACTGACATTCCTTCCTTGAAGTTAGAAAGAATCGGGTTCTCAATAATCTGATTACCCTCAGCACCAGTCTTCTGGGGTTTAGCCATCAGACCACGCATACCTGCGAGCTGACGAATCTGGTCCTTAGAACCACGGGCTCCAGAGTCGAGCATCATGTAAACAGCGTTGAAGCCCTGATCTGCCTCAGTCATCTCCTTCATAAGAACATCACCAAGACGGTTGTTTACATGTGTCCAAGCATCAATAACCTGGTTGTAACGCTCCTTGTCGGTAATGAAACCCATGTTGTAGTTGTCGGTGATTGCCTGAATCTCCTGATTACCTTTCTCAACGAGTTCTTCCTTCTCCTTCGGGATGATAATATCATCGAGGTTGAACGACAGACCTGCGAGGTATGCCATACGATAACCGAGGTTCTTGATACCATCGAGGAACTCGCATGCACGGGCGAAACCAACCTGCTTGATAACGTTAGCAATGATGTCGCGTAATGACTTCTTAGAGATAATAGTGTTGATATAGCCTACTTCCTGAGGAATGATACCGTTGACGATAACACGTCCTACAGAGGTTTCTACCATCTTGTCTACCAACTGACCGTTCTCATCAAGATCCTTAACAATGACCTTAACCTGAGCGTGGAGGTCGCACTTACCCTCGTTGTGGGCAATAATTGCCTCTTCAGGACCATAGAATGTGAGTCCTTCGCCCTTTGCTCCCGGACGGATCTTTGTGATATAGTAAAGACCGAGCACCATGTCCTGAGAAGGAACGGTAATAGGAGCACCATTGGCTGGGTTAAGGATATTATGGCTCTGAAGCATCAGTATCTGTGCCTCAAGGATTGCCTCGTTAGACAGCGGGAGGTGAACAGCCATCTGGTCACCATCGAAGTCAGCGTTGAACGCAGTACATGCCAGCGGGTGGAGCTGAATAGCTTTACCCTCGATAAGTTTGGGCTGGAATGCCTGAATACCCAGACGGTGAAGTGTCGGCGCACGGTTCAGCAGAACGGGGTGACCCTTCATCACATTCTCCAAGATATCCCAGATAATAGGCTCACGACGGTCGACAATCTTCTTTGCCGATTTCACGGTCTTAACGATTCCGCACTCGATAAGCTTACGGATAACGAACGGTTTATAGAGTTCGGCAGCCATAAGTTTCGGAAGACCGCACTCACCCATCTTAAGTTCCGGACCAACAACAATTACCGAACGTGCAGAATAGTCGACACGTTTACCAAGGAGGTTCTGACGGAAACGACCCTGCTTACCTTTCAGTGAGTCTGAGAGAGACTTTAACGGACGGTTGGACTCACTCTTAACAGCACTTGCCTTACGTGAATTATCGAACAGAGAGTCTACTGCCTCTTGGAGCATACGCTTCTCGTTGCGAAGAATAACCTCGGGAGCCTTTATCTCCATGAGTCTCTTCAAACGATTGTTACGTATGATGACGCGACGATAAAGGTCGTTGAGATCGGAAGTCGCGAAACGGCCACCATCCAGCGGAACGAGAGGACGGAGCTCTGGCGGAGTCACAGGAATAATCTTGAGAATCATCCACTCTGGACGGTTGATGTCCTTGCTTGCGCGGAATGACTCAACAACCTGTAGACGCTTCAGAGCCTCAGTCTTACGCTGCTGAGAAGAGTCGCTGTTAGCACGGTTGCGGAGCTCATAGCTCAGAGAGTCAAGATCAAGGTCTACGAGCAGATCGTAGATCGCCTCAGCACCCATCTTGGCAACGAACTTCTTGGGATCGTTATCCTCAAGTTGATCGTTATCCTTCGGCAGGTGGTCTACTATCTCGATGTACTCGTCCTCAGAAAGCAGGTCGTACTTATGCGAACCATTAACCTCTACACCATCGCTGTCTTTCTTACCCTGCATCACACCGGGGTTAACCACGATGTAGCGCTCATAATAGATAACAGCATCGAGTTTCTTGGTAGGTATTCCCAGAAGATATCCAATTTTGTTGGGCAAAGAACGGAAATACCAGATATGTGCTACGGGTACTACAAGGCTAATGTGACCTGTACGCTCGCGACGTACCTTCTTCTCGGTAACCTCGACACCGCAACGATCGCAGATATTGCCTTTGTAGCGAATGCGCTTGTACTTACCGCAGGCACACTCGTAGTCCTTGGTAGGACCGAAGATGCGCTCGCAGAACAGACCGTCGCGCTCAGGCTTATAAGTACGATAGTTGATGGTCTCTGGTTTGGTAACCTCGCCGCGACTCTCCGCAAGAATTGCATCGGGAGATGCCAGACCAATGGTAATCTTGGTGAAGTTACTCTTTATCTTTGTTTCTTTCTAGAAAGCCATATTTCAAATCTTCAATTTTCAATTATCAATTTTCAATTCTATTAGTCGAGTGTTACACTAAGTCCGAGACCACGAAGCTCGTGCAGCAGCACGTTGAGAGACTCGGGAATTCCCGGTGTCGGCATCGGGTCGCCCTTGACAATAGCCTCGTATGCCTTAGAACGACCGACAACGTCGTCGGACTTGATTGTAAGAATTTCCTGCAGTACGTGGCTTGCTCCGAAGGCTTCGAGAGCCCAAACCTCCATCTCACCAAATCGCTGACCACCAAACTGTGCCTTACCACCGAGAGGCTGCTGAGTGATGAGTGAGTACGGACCAATGGAACGTGCGTGCATCTTATCCTCGACCATGTGACCGAGCTTCAAGAAGTAGGTGATACCTACGGTTGCAGGCTGGTCGAAGCGCTCACCTGTCTCACCGTCGTAGAGATGGGTAGAACACAGGCGCGGCAGACCTGCCTTGTCGGTCCACTCCTGAAGGTCTTCGAGTTTTGCTCCATCGAAGATAGGAGTAGAGAACTTAACGCCAAGACGCTTTCCTGCGGCACCGAGGATTGCCTCGAATATCTGACCGAGGTTCATACGTGAAGGCACACCAAGCGGGTTGAGTACCAGGTCTACAGGACGACCGTCCTCGAGGAACGGCATATCTTCCTGACGAACGACCTTAGAAACGATACCCTTATTACCGTGGCGACCGGCAAGCTTATCACCAACACCAATCTTACGCTTCTTGGCAATGTATACCTTTGCCATCTGAAGAACACCGTTGGGCAGGTCGTCACCGATAGAGATAGCAAACTTACGGCGCATATTCTCTGCAGCAAGCAACTTGTACTTCTTAATGAAGTTTATGATGAGTTTCTGGATAAGTTCGTTCGTATGCTCGTCCTTTGTCCAGTTCTTGCTCTGAATACCATCATACTCCAAATTCTTCAGTGCTGCAACAGTGAACTTGCTACCCTTCGTGATAATCTCAGCGCCAGTGTAGTCCTTAACACCCTCTGAGGTCTTACCACGGGTAAGTTTCATCAGTTTGTCAACAAGAATATCTTTGAGGTCACCAATTTTTGCCTCATACTCTTCGTCTATCTTAGCCAAGATAATCTTGTCCTGCTGCTTAGACTGGCGTGTCTTAACGGCACGAGAGAAGAGTTTCTTATCGATGACAACACCTGTAAGGGAAGGATTAGCCTTGAGTGAGCTGTCCTTAACATCACCTGCCTTATCACCAAAGATGGCGCGGAGGAGTTTCTCTTCGGGTGAGGGGTCGGTCTCTCCCTTAGGAGAAATCTTACCAATCATGATATCGCCCGGCTCTACACGAGCACCGACACGGATAATACCGTTGTCGTCAAGATCCTTTGTTGCTTCCTCGCTAACATTGGGAATATCGGCAGTAAACTCTTCCATGCCACGCTTTGTCTCGCGAACATCAAGTGAGTACTCATCGACATGTACAGAAGTAAGGATATCCTCACGAACTACACGCTCGTTGAGCACGATAGCGTCCTCATAGTTGTAACCCTTCCAAGGCATATAAGCCACGAGGAGGTTACGTCCCAGAGCAAGTTCGCCGTTCTCAGTAGCATATCCCTCGGTGAGTATGTCGCCAGCCTTCACGCGCTGACCCTTGTTACAGATAGGACGAAGGTCTACGACCATGTTCTGGTTGGTACGACGGAACTTGGGAATGCGGTATTCCTTAAGTGCCGGTTCGAAACTTACAAACTCCTCATCTTCTGTGCGATCGTAGAGGATACGGATGGTTGTTGCGTCTACATATTCGATAACGCCATCACCCTCAGCTGTAATCATCGTACGAGAGTCTTCACAGAGTTGTTTCTCAATACCCGTACCTACGATAGGTGCTTCGTTGTGAAGCAGGGGCACTGCCTGGCGCATCATGTTTGATCCCATGAGGGCACGGTGAGCATCGTCATGCTCCAGGAACGGGATAAGACCTGCTGCGATAGATGCTATCTGCTGAGGTGCTACGTCCATAAGGTCTACCTGTGAAGGCGCAACTACGGGGAAGTCGGCATCCTGACGGCACTTGACATAGGTACGAATGAACGAACCGTCATCCTTCAGAGGCGCATTTCCCTGTCCGATGATGTGGTCTTCCTCCTCCTCAGCGGTCAGGTAGACTACATCTTCATTCTTAAGGTCTACCACTCCGTCCTTAACCTTACGATAAGGAGTCTCGATAAATCCGAGGTCGTTGATCTTAGCATAAACGCAAAGCGATGAGATAAGACCAATGTTAGGACCTTCAGGACTCTCGATAGGACAGAGACGACCATAGTGTGTATAGTGAACGTCACGAACCTCGAAACCGGCACGCTCACGAGACAGACCGCCAGGACCGAGCGCTGAGAGACGACGCTTGTGGGTCACCTCTGCCAACGGGTTGGTCTGGTCCATGAACTGGCTCAGCGGATTAGTGCCAAAGAACGAGTTAATGACACTTGATATTGTCTTGGCATTGATAAGATCGGTCGGAGTGAATATCTCGTTATCGCGAACGTTCATGCGCTCGCGAATAGTACGGCTCATACGTGCCAGACCGATTGAGAACTGGTTGCTCAGTTGCTCACCTACAGTACGTACACGACGGTTTGAGAGGTGGTCGATATCATCGACTGTAGCATTAGAGTTAACCAACTGGATAAGATACTTGATAATCTCAATGATGTCCTCCTTGGTAAGGATGCGGACATTCATGTCGGTGTCAAGACCAAGTTTCTTGTTTATACGATAACGACCTACATCGCCCAAGTCGTAACGCTTATCCGAGAAGAACAGGTTCTGGATAACTTCACGTGCACTGGCATCATCGGCAGGGTCGGCATTGCGGAGCTGACGGTAGATGTAAAGGACGGCTTCTTTCTCCGAGTTACTCGGATCCTTTGCCAGTGTGTTGAAGATAATAGAATACTTGCTTGCTGCCTCGGCATCCTTATGAACAAGGATAGTGGCAGTACCGCTGTCGATGATTTCCTCGGCGTTCTCGGCAGTAATCTCTGTCTCGCGTTCCATGATTACCTCATTACGCTCGATAGATACTACCTCACCGGTATCCTCATCTACGAAGTCCTCGTTCCAGCTCTTAAGAACACGTGCGGCAAGGCGGCGACCAATCATCTCCTTCATGTTCTTCTTGTTTACCTTAACCTCTTCGGCAAGGTCGAAAATCTGAAGGATGTCTTTGTCTGCCTCAAAGCCGATGGCACGCAGAAGAGTTGTTACGGGAAGTTTCTTCTTACGGTCGATGTAAGCATACATCACATTGTTGATATCAGTAGCGAACTCTATCCACGAACCCTTGAACGGGATAATACGTGCAGAATAGAGAACTGTACCGTTAGCATGTACGCCCTGTCCGAAGAACACGCCCGGAGAACGGTGCAACTGAGATACAACGACGCGCTCAGCACCATTGATAATGAAAGTGCCGTTGTCGGTCATATAGGGAATAGTTCCAAGGAACACATCCTGAATGACTGTGCCGAAGTCCTCATGATCGGGGTCTGTACAGTACAGTTTCATCTTAGCCTTAAGCGGAACACTGTAGGTCAGTCCACGCTCCAGACACTCGTCGATAGTATAGCGAGGAGGATCGATGAAATAGTCAAGGAACTCTAACACAAAATTATTACGTGTGTCGGTAATGGGGAAATTCTCAGAGAACACCTTGTAGAGACCATCGTTCTTACGGTCTTCGGGCGGGGTGTCCAACTGAAGGAAGTCTCTGAAAGACTTTAATTGCACATCGAGAAAATCCGGATAGGGCATCGGATTCTTCACGCTGGCAAAGTTTACTCTGTTATCAACAATTTTTGAAGCCATAAATAATGTATAAAAGACACAAAAAGGCTAGGACTCCCCTACTTGGGAAATCCTAACCCGAATATTTCAGTAAAAATTAAATTACTTGAGTTCTACCTTAGCACCAGCCTCTTCGATAGCCTTCTTGAGGTTCTCTGCCTCGTCCTTAGAAAGACCTTCCTTGATAGTAGCAGGAGCACCGTCTACGAGATACTTAGCCTCTTTCAGACCAAGACCACAAGCTTCCTTAACAGCCTTTACTACCTGGAGCTTAGCTGCACCTACCTCAGCGAGGACTACGTCGAATGAAGACTTCTCCTCAGCTGCCTCAGCTGCACCAGCTGCAGCGGGACCAGCAGCTACAGCAACGGCTGCAGCAGCAGGCTCAATTCCATACTCGTCCTTCAGGACTGTTGCCAACTCGTTAACTTCTTTC
>JAFTFC010000141.1 GCA_017449725.1 Prevotella sp.
ATACCAATTGAAATGAATCCCATGATATCCTTAGACACTATGATATTTGGATAGTTAATACTTAAAAAAACGTAAATAGATAACCAAAATTTGTTCAGACGGAAAAGAAAAAGGAGTTGCGATTTCTCGTAACTCCTTGATTTTCAAGGCGCTTCAGGATGGGCTTGAACCAACGACCCCCTGATTAACAGTCAGGTGCTCTAACCAACTGAGCTACTGAAGCAGGTTTTGCGGTTAAGCGGGTGCAAAGATAATGCGTTTTTTGGAAACCACCAAACTTTTTCGCCGTTTTTTTATCTTTTTCTGCTTTTATACCTTTAATTTCGCTCCTGTGAAACGGAAAAGGAAGTAGAAAATAGTGCCAGTGAGGAGTCCGGCAAGGGCATCAATGGCATAGTGAGCCTGGATATAGACAGTGGCGAAGAACATCAGTACGAAGAAGGGCAGCATGAAGTAGAGCAGTCGGCGGTTGCGTGTCTGCCAGGCGAGCCACATCAGTACGGTGGTGATGCCGACGTGCGAACTGGGGAAGGCCGCCGTGGGGCGCTCGCCTGCGGCTTTGGCATTTTCTACGAGGTGATAGAACACACCGTCGGTATATCCTGGACTCGTGAGGCACTCTTGATGGTAGTTAAAATAGTCGCCCATGGCAGGGAATGAACCGCGTGCTATCTCGTCCACTCCCACGGCATTGTAATAGAAGGTGGGACCTACGACAGGCAGAAGGTCGAAGATGATATAGTAGGCAAAGAACGATGCCATGATGACGAAGGCGCAGCGTTCGAACTCGGTGCGTCGACTAATAAAATAGAATATGACGATAAGGGCTATTAGCGGGTAGTAGCTGGCGTAGCCGAGGTCCATCAGTTCGCTGAACACGGGACTGCTAATCTTAGCGGAGAAGAGCAGTGCCGGCTGGAAGCCGAATAGTGCCTGTTCCCACGAAGCGAAAACATGGTCGAGGTTTGGCAGAAGACGGTTCAGTTCGTAGGTGTCGGGATACCACCACGAGAGCAACGCCATCTGCACACAGATGCGTATTAGTCGCATGAGCTGTGAGGGGTACATGCGGTAGACAGCCCAGAGGAGTAGGGTGGTGACGGCAATCTGGATGCGTCCTGAAATCATGGCGTTGGGATTTACCATCGAGCCATAGAAGAGAAGGGTGATTACGAGTGTCACCACGAGATAAATCATTACCACCCACTCTACCGCCATCAGTCCCTTGAGCGGTTTCTTCTCTATTTTGAATAAATCTAAAGCCATTTGTTGTCCTTATACCATTTAATTGTGCGACGCACGCCCTCTTCGAGCTTCACTTTCGGGCGGTAGCCCAGTTCGTTTACGGCAGGCTGTATGTCGCACCGCCAGTTGCGTTGTCGCATGATGTTATACTTATCGTTGTTCAGTGCACTTATCTTGCCAGTGATATGGCTGATGTGTTCACCGAAGAAAGTCACGAGGCGCAGTACCCATAGCGGTGCCGTAATGCGAATCCACCAGGGGTTGCCCAGTTCTTTGCGGATGAGGTCGCTGAAGGTCGACGAGCGGTACACCTCGTCGTCGCTAAGGAAGTAGGCACGCCCTGTCTCGCCCCGCTCCAGAGCGAGGAATATAGCCTGAACGACATCGGTGACATAGACGAAAGTGATGTCCTGAGGCTTGTAGCCCACGGCGAAGTCTACGTGGCTTTTTATGCTCTTTGCCATGAGGAAGTAGTCTCGTTCGCGGGGACCATAGACACCGGTAGGGCGGAGGATGACGTAAGGGAAGCCCACCCCCGACCCCTCCCCATGGGAGAGGAGAGTTGAAAGCCACTGTTCTGCCTCCAGTTTGCTCCGTCCGTAGGCGGTGTTGGGTCTTGGTGTGTCGCTCTCGCGAATCTCCTCATAGGGCTGTTGCTCGCGTACTGGCCCATATACGCTCAGCGAACTAACATAGACAAACTTACGGATGGGCATCTCGAGGGCTATCAGGGCACGGACGAGATTCTTCGTCCCCTCGGTGTTTATGCGGAAGAAGTCTTCGGTGTTAAGACACTTGGTTACTCCTGCGGCATGCACCACATAGTCGAACGATAGTCCTTCGAGTTGTTTCTCCAACTGCTCCTGGGACGAGAGGTTTAGTTCAACGAAACGGATGCGCTCGTCGGTGAGCCACTGGCGCGAACTGCTCTTGCGCACTGCCACCCACACCTCCATGTCCTGGCGCAGCGCCTCGTCAACGATAAATCCGCCTATAAAACCCGTAGCACCGGTAATGAGTATCTTGTCCATATCTCCTAAAGATTGTCTTTTTCGGGGACAAAATTACTAAAAAAAATAGAAATATTTGCTTCGTTCGGATATTATTCATAATTTTGTGGCAATATAAAACCTATTACTATGGCAAAAGGACGAAACAAAGCACGGCGTTTGACTAAGAACCAACTTACCGACCTGCTGCAAAACTTTTTCCAGCAGCACCCGCAGGAGACCTTTAGCTTCAAACAGATATTCAAACAGTTACGGCTCGATACCCACCCGATGAAGATGCTCGCCATCGATATTATGGAGACGATGGCATGGGACGACTTCCTCTCGAAGGTGTCGGACAATCAGTACCGGCTTAACCTGCAAGGACAGGTACAGGAAGGAACGTTTGTCAGGAAAGCCAACGGAAAGAACTCCTTCATTCCCGACGGCTCTGACAAACCGGTGTTCGTGGCTGAGCGCAATTCGATGTTCGCACTCAACGGCGACCGTGTGCAGGTGACATTCATGGCTCGTCGCCAGCATCATATCAAGGAGGCGATGGTGACCAAGATTATCCGCCGAGCGCACGACCAGTTCGTGGGAACGCTGAAGGTGGAGCGCGACTTTGCCTTCCTCATTTCCGACAGCAAGATGTTCGCCCAGGATATCTTCATCCCGAAGCGCAAACTGAAGAAGGGAAAGACCGGCGACAAGGCTGTGGTGAAGATTATAGAATGGCCCTCGACAGAGAGTAAGAACCTTGTGGGCGAGGTGGTTGACGTGCTGGGAAAGGTGGGCGATAACGATACCGAGATGCACGCCATCCTGGCGCAGTACGGACTGCCCTACAAGTACCCGAAGGAGGTGGAGCAGGCGGCAGAGAAGATCAATCCCGGCATCACCGAGGAAGAGATTGCCCGCCGCGAGGATTTCCGTGACATTACTACCTTTACTATCGACCCCCACGACGCAAAGGACTTCGATGACGCCTTGTCTATAAGGAAGAAAGGTAAGTTGTGGGAGGTGGGTGTGCATATCGCTGACGTCTCCCACTACGTCAAGGAAGGCAGCATAATTGACAAGGAGGCACAGAAGCGTGCAACGAGCGTCTACCTCGTAGACCGCACGATACCGATGCTGCCCGAGCGGCTTTGTAACTATATCTGCTCACTGCGTCCCGACGAGGAGAAACTGTGCTACAGCGTGGTGTTCGAGCTTGATGATGAGGCTAAGATTCACTCGTGGCGACTTGTCCACACCGTCATTCGCAGCAACCGTCGCTATGCCTACGAGGAGGTGCAGGCAATCTTGGAAAACTACTATGCCACAGGCAAGAAAGAAGGCGACTTTGCCGAAGAACTCATAGTGCTCGATGCTTTAGCAAAGACACTGCGCGAAAAGCGGTTCGCCGGCGGTGCGGTGAAGTTCGACCGCGAAGAACTGCACTTCGATATCGACGAGAACGGCAAGCCAACGCGCGCGTACTATAAGAAATCTCTTGATGCCAACAAACTCATCGAGGAGTTTATGTTGCTGGCTAACCGCCAGGTGGCGGAGTCGGTAGGTAAGGTGAAGAAGGGCACTAAGGCGAAGACGCTGCCCTACCGAATACACGACCAGCCCGACCCCACGAAACTGGAGAACCTTCGCCAGTTTGCCGCCAAGTTCGGCTATAAGGTGAAGGCAACGGGCTCACGCGGCGAGATATCGAAGTCGCTGAACCGACTGATGGACGATACCGAAGGACACCGTGAGCAGAACGTCATCCAGATGGTGGCGCTCAGGGCTATGATGAAGGCTAAGTACAGCGTTCACAACATCGGGCACTACGGACTGGCGTTCGACTACTACACCCACTTCACGTCGCCCATCCGACGCTATCCCGACACTATGGTGCACCGCCTGCTTACCCGTTATCAGGACGGCGGGCGCAGTGCAAATAAAGATCACTACGAAGAACTCTGTGAACACTCCAGCGACCAGGAGCAGATAGCACAGCAGGCAGAGCGCGACTCCATAAAGTACAAGATGGTGGAGTTCATGGGACAGTTCATCGGTGACGAGTTCGATGCACATATCAGTGGCATTACGTCATACGGAATCTATGCCGAGATAGACGAGAACCACTGCGAGGGAATGATCTCGATGCACGACCTTGACGACGACTACTACGACTTCGACGAGAAGAACTACGAACTCGTAGGGCGCCGCCATCACCACCGCTATCAACTTGGTGATCCCATACGCATAATTGTGCGGCGCGCCAATGTCGAGAAGCGCCAACTGGACTTTGAACTGATAAACTGATACAGGCTCGGAAATGTTAAAATCAAAAAAAATCCTGATATTCCTTTGGCGGGTATCAGGATTTTCTATACATTTGCAGCCCAAAACATAAAAGCGAAAGGAAATGCAATCAAAGAACAAAAGACAAATTAGCACAATGACCAACGACACGTGCCGACAACCCTGAGGGTAGTCTCTCACCGTGTCTGTAGCCTTTGTGCGCCATAGCCCCGCGAGAGCGGGACTACACGGGTATGCTGTGTTCTTTGACTTACTGATACATTCTTCTTTTTTCTAATTCTAATTATTAATTCTTCATTATTAATTTTTAATTCTTAAAACATGAATATATCTATTGCTTTTCCAATGGGTATTGACCCATCATTGACTTATTTCAACAGTAATATAACCATTAAGCTGGAGCTGGGACGAAAACTCAGCATCCGTGATTCATATAATTTCTTTATCTATAACCGCAGCGGCATGCTCTGCGGCATGAAGTTTGCTGACGACGAGAGGGCAGACGCCAAGAGCCGCACCCTTGAGGTGGACATTAGCTGTCCTGAGTTGTGGATGCCTGGAGAATACATGTTGCTCGTCCGCAGTAGCAGCGATAAGATTGTCAGGTGGGACATGACGCTCGACGAGCAGCATCATTGGACTGTCTCCGAACCGGTGATGTGCCACGAACTAAGCGACGAGGACATCCTTAGCAGCTTCAGCGAGGAACGTCGCTACAGCTGGCGGAGTCTCTTCCAGCGTCCGGGAGCGGCACAGCTTCGTCGCTTCGCCATTGAGCGCCTCAGGCAGATGAGGCTTGACGAAGTACGCTCTGCCATACTTGACGAGAAACTTGAGTTCAACAACAACATCATCATCGCCACACAAGGTCAGCAGGCAGATGCTTTCGGATGCATGTGCCTTAGGCAGGTGACAGGTCTGAACGACAAGACGATGCATGTGGACTGCGGCAAACTGTTCGATGCGCTAAGCAACGACCCCTACGAGAAACTGCGCGACCTTACCAATGACGCTAAGTCGGACGACGGACCGTTTTCAAGTATAACCTCAACCACAAAACCCACAATTTACGTCCTCCGCGACATTGCGGCACTCCTCGACAGTCACGGCAAGACAGTTATGAGGGAACTGCTCAGGATAATGCCCGGCGCCTGTTCGTCGATGATTCTCAACGGCAGGCAGCAGGATATCGACCAGTTGCTGGAGCAGTACCCTTCGCTTCAGAAACATTTCCCAGCCTCCAACCGCCTGACGATAGAACCGTTCTCCAAGGAGGAGATGCTCTTTTATCTGGTGGATAAAATCCAGGGTATCGATAAAATGCTGCTCTCGGATGAGGCGCTCGACGCCCTTGCGCGTACCATTGTCAATGCCTACGACGCAGGGACGATATGTCACTGGGATATCCACGACATGAACTACTTCTCCGAGGAACTGCTGAAGCCGAGGTACCTCAGCCGTATGGCGCGCCAGATTGCAGGGGGCGTTCACCCGTTGAATGCCTATGAGGTGCAGCCCGGGGACATCCCCTCAGAAGCACTTCAGCCGCAGAGCAGCCTCTACGATGATGCCCTTAAGGAACTGAACGAAATGATAGGTTTGGAGAATATCAAGACGAGCATCACTACGCAGTCGAACCGCATGAGGTTCTTTGCCGAGAGACGGCGGCTCGGACTGAAAACCAAGGAGCAGTCCATCTGTCATGCCATCTTCACTGGCAATCCGGGAACGGGCAAGACCACCGTGGCTAAACTTCTCGGGAAGATTTACCACTCCTTAGGACTGCTCTCAAAGGGCGAGGTGATAACCATCGACCGCACCAAGGTCATTGGACGCTACATCGGTGAGACCGAGGAAAATATGAAAGCGGTGTTGGAGGAGGCGCGCGGCAACGTTCTCTTCGTAGATGAGGCTTACACCTTCTATTCGGGTACCGGAGACAACGACTTCGGACGCCACGTCATAGAGGCGCTGTTACCGGTGCTTGCCCAACCCAATCCTGACATGCTCATCATCTTTGCCGGCTACGAGCGCGAGATGGACCAGCTAATGTCCATGAACCCCGGACTTGTGGGGCGCTTCCCCTACAAGTTCCGCTTCGACGACTACACTGCTGACGAGTTGATGAGGATAGGGATGCGGCTACTTGAGCACGACGAATACGTACTGACCGAAGAGGCACGAAACGAGTTCCGCTCCACCATTGAGTCGACATTGGCAAGAAAGTCGAAACATTTCGCCAATGCCCGTTGGATAGAGCATTATGTCGAGGGAGGTATCATCCCTGCCACTGCCGACCGCATAATGACTACTCCAAGCAGCCGCTCCTTGGAGTCATTCCGACAGATTACCGTTGCCGATGTTGACACCGCCTACCGGCAGTTCAATCCACAGAAGACCGAACTGAAGCCCCGCCAGCGCGTGGGCTTCAGTGTCTGAATTCGTGAGTAAAATCAAAACTTTAGCAATGCGAAACAAAATAAGAGAACAAAAAATGGAGAGATAGGGAATTTAAATTGAGAATCAAGGAGTTATGAAAACGCTGTGAAGCGGATGGATTCTGAAGAAAGCAAAATGGATGCAGATAGAAGAAGGAGTTGAGTTGCTAATTCGTACCCCTTTTCTGAAATGCAGGATGGCATCATCCTTCGCCTGGCATGCCTCTTTATCACTTTAAGTACTCGAACAGATTGATTGTTCCAGCCTCTTCCTGTCTATCAAGAGCAGGGACATATTCTACCATCCGCGTCGTGCCACTTGCTTTATCAACATAGAAGTTCACCAGCGAACCCGTGTAACTGCGGAACACCACATGATATGCTGAATCGGTCTCCTCGCCCATCTCCAGTCCCATGATGTCGGGATTTTCTTCCGCAGCACTCCAGTCGTATGCGCTGTGGCAATAATTGCTGACTCCCTCGAACGCCATCTCTGCCGTTATCTTGCTCTTCGAGGCTTTCTGACGTATGTACTG
>JAFTFC010000142.1 GCA_017449725.1 Prevotella sp.
GAGGACGTTGATAGGAGGCAGGTGTAAAGACGGTGACGTCAAAGCCGAGCCTTACTAATTGCCCGAGACTTTCACGCGTGAAGCATCATGCTTTGTGCTGTTGTGACCATTAGGGTAAGGAAGTAATGATTCCGTTTGGCTTCATGCTCTATGGTTTTTGCTTGTGTAGATAGTCAAACCAAAAACTGGATTGCGATAGTTGGGTTTGAGCGTTGGAATGTAAAGATGATTTTCAATTCTCAATTCTCAGTTTTCAATTCACCAGACATTTTGGGTGGTTATTGCGGCGGTGTCCCACCTCTTCCCATTCCGAACAGAGAAGTTAAGCCCGCCTGCGCCGATGGTACTGCAATGCAATGCGGGAGAGTAGGAGGCCGCCTTCTTTAAGAAGAGAACTGCCGAGGAGAAATCCCCGGCAGTTCTTTTTGTTTTGTACCCTTTGGTTGTTTATACAATATCTTCGGGGCTTTGTCGTTATTATAAGGTATGCAATGGACAGATAGGATACGACAGGTGAAGATTATTCTTGTGGTTGCGGCAGTGCTTATTGCCGTAGCATCGCTTGTTGCGTCCCATTACATAGCCCACGACCTCTATGAGGAGGAACATAAGAAGATGGAGATTTGGGCGGAGGCAATGCGCGCCCTTAACGATGACCAGGAAGACGGTGGAATGAGTCTGGTGCTTAAGGTTATCGAGGACAATACCACTATTCCAATCGTAGTCTTCGACTCCCACGGCGCTGTTCAGATTTCCCGAAACCTCGATGTCAAGGCTAAGAGCGACGCGGATAGGACGCAAAAGATAACTGAAAGAGGAAAGAGCATGAAGGCAGCCGGAAGGAGTATCCGCATTGTCTACGACGACTCCAATCCCGGTGAGTACATCGATGTATGCTATGATGACTCACTGATGCTTAAGCGCCTTACCATCTATCCCTATATCCAGTTGGGTGTAGTGATGATTTTCGTCGTTGTTGCAATCTTTGCCCTTCTCACTTCCAAGCGTGCTGAGCAGAACAAGGTGTGGGTGGGATTGTCGAAAGAGACCGCCCACCAATTAGGTACTCCGATTTCATCGCTAATGGCATGGACAGAAGTGCTCAAGGAGAACTATCCCGGCGACGACCTGTTGCCAGAAATGGAGAAGGACGTACAGCGCCTGCAACTCATTGCCGAGCGATTCTCGAAGATCGGTTCGCTGCCCGAGCCTGTACCGTCGAGTTTGAAGGATGTCATGACCCATGTTGTCGACTATATGGACCGTCGCACATCACAGAAAGTCGTTATCACCACAGTCTTCCCGCCTCAGGATATAATCGTTAAGATCAATGCCCAGTTGTTCGAGTGGGTGATAGAGAACCTCTGCAAGAACGCCGTAGATGCCATGGAAGGCAGCGGCACCATTACCCTGTTCATGCAGGACGAGGGTGAATGTGTCGCCATCGAGGTTTCAGATACCGGCAAGGGCATTCGTAAGAAAGACATAGGCAATGTCTTCAAGCCTGGTTTCACTACCAAGAAGCGTGGCTGGGGACTTGGTCTGTCGTTGGCTAAGCGCATTGTCGAGGAATATCACCGCGGCAAGATTTACGTCAAGAGTTCCGAGGTGGGGCGGGGGACTACCTTCAGGATTGAGTTGCGACAGAGTCGCAACAGACGGTGAAAAAGCGCCCGCCGTTTCAGTGGTGGGAGCGGGACGAAAAGAAGTGGTGGGAGCGGGACGAAAAGAAGTAGGGGGAACAGGAAGAAGAGAAGGGGTGACCTTCTTTTTTTTGCACACTCGCGGGGTGGTGTGTGCAGTAATGAGGTATAAAGGGAGCCCAAAGATAAATTTTTCATTTTTAATTTTTACTTTTTCATTTTATTTTTGTAACTTTGCACCCCAAATGAGTACATACGAACCCTTGAAGATAAATTTGTTAGGCGTTTCTGCTGCCGGTGAGCAGTTGGAGTTAGACCTTGACGATAGTTTCTTCGGGGCTTTGGATGCGCCCGAGGTGAAGCGCGGCTCTGTGCATGTGTCGCTGTCTATACGCAAGATGAGCGGTTTTTATGAGTTTGAAGCCGAAGCCGAGGGAGAGGTGAGTGTTCCTTGTGACCGTTGTCTCGACGACATGTCGCAGCCGATAAGTGCCGACAGTCGTTGGACGGTGAAACTTGGTTCCGAGCCTAACGAAGACGATGAGCTTATTGTGGTTGACGAGAACGATGGTGTCCTCGATGCTTCATGGCTCATTTACGAAATGATAGCGCTGGCAATCCCCATCAAGCACGTTCACGAGACTGGTAAGTGCAACGATGCCATGACGCGCAAGCTCGCAGAGCTGTCAGCTGCCCGAAGCAGTGATGAGGAACCCGAGACCGATCCCCGTTGGGAGGCGCTTAGGGAATTAAAAATTAAGAGTTAAGAATTTAGAATTAAATAATTATAGAATTATGGCACATCCTAAAAGAAGACAGTCGAATACTCGTACTGCGAAAAGAAGAACTCATGACAAGGCAGTAGCTCCCACACTGGCAGTATGCCCCTACTGTGGTGCTTACCATGTTTATCACACAGTATGTCC
>JAFTFC010000143.1 GCA_017449725.1 Prevotella sp.
AATCGCTATGACTTGTAAAAAACATATTACTGTTTGCTTTTCAGTCGAATGGCTATGGGTATAACCATCGCTCCAATTGGGTCGTAATGGGGTTGACGGGCAACGCTCTTGATGTGATGACGAAGATGGGGCGGTTCGTCTATTACAGACTACAGCCAGAGGTGCTGCATCTGCAAGTAGGCGGTGAACCGTTGGCATGTGAGAACGGCGACAACTTTGTGTTTGCTGACGGAGTTGTCGCAAGTATCGCAGATGGGGGACTGCAAGGAATAGCAAAAGGAACGACCTACGTTCAGAAGCGCATTGCAGAAACGGACTGCATTGTGGCATATAAGGTGATAGTGGAGCCTTGATGTATCAGGGATTGAACAGCCCCCACTTGGACTTAATAGGTTAGTCCAAACTACTAGAGAGGTTATTGAAGTTTTGAAATAAACCTTTCCTTGTCTACAATGAATCTCAGATGTGTACCCTCTCCAAGAAGTACATCTCCAGAATAGGCTGCCACCTTAAACTCTAGCTTCTTACCATCCACCTTCGTCACCTCGGCTTCTGCTCTTACCACATCGTCTATCTTCGAAGGTTTCAGGTGGGACGATTCAATATGGCCACCGACAGTCGTACAGCCTTCGGGAAGTTCATCCTTAACAGCAAGCATGGCAGCGTTCTTGCGTCCCTTCGGTAGCAAGCGAGCAGAGCTCGAGCGCTCCATCAGTGCCATCATCATCGGAGTGGCCAGCACCGGCATATCTCCAGAACCAACAGTAATAGCGGTTACGGCATCCGTAACCGTCAATTCACTTGTATGTTTCAGTCCAACTTCAATCATAAATTCCTAAACTATCATAAAACTAAGGTGCAAATTTACGAAATCTGCTGCAAATTCCGTAACTTTGGCTCATATTTGCAACATTGTTTAAGATATTTATATGGAATATCTGCCAAAAGACCCTGCAATATTGGTTTCGAGCGTTAACATGCTTCTGAGAGATGAAGAGTTTGATAGCCTCGAATCACTATGCTATGCCTTCAGCAGAGAACCAAAAGAGATAAAAGACTATCTGTTGAGATACGGATTTGTCTGGAGTGAGCATCAGAAACAATTCAGACCCAAAGGTTACGACAAATGATAACACGTGACAGCATAGAGACCACATATAGTTTCCTGCATCAAAAGAGGAATGTTTATATCCATTCTTCCCTCGACTGGCAGAAGGATGACATAGAGTATGCCATTGCGTCTTTTGTCGATGACATTAGCCAAGAGTTATATGAGAACATAGCCAATGGCAGAAAAGACTTCCTCAGAGACCATAAGATGTTTCAAGAGGACATCACTCAGGCAGTTGACAAATTAGAAGAAATGCTATAAAGAAAAGATATGTTAGAACATCTTGTAGAATTCACGGCATGGCCAATACTGACTGGCATCCTTATTGGTTACGTAGCCAATCGAATCATGAGCGGTGAAGGCAAAGGATGCTGCATGAACCTTATCATGGGCATTATTGGTAGCTATGTAGGAACTTTCATCAGCCACCTGCTAAACATCGAACTGCTTGGCAAGGACTATCTAACCAACTTCGTATTCTGCGTTGTTGGTGCAGTAACTGTCTTATGGATTTGGAAGAAACTGTTTGATATGTGATATTGCCAGTAGCCATCTGGCAAGAAGGACCTTCATCGGAAACCTATATAAAAAGGTAGGTAACGTAGACCTTGTTTCAAGCCTCTCGGGACACACCTCTAACTCCACAGCTTTCTTCAGATACAGGGACATTGACCTGGAAACAAAGCAGGAGTTGGTGGAGAAGATCGAGTGACTCTCTATAGCACCGCAGCCTTCGGCTGCTCTCAGAGGGAGTGAGAACAGATGCAAATTGTGTAATTGGATTCATCCAGAAGGCAGAACCTGGAGCCAAAGTACTTGCTACAGCAGGAGCTGACTATACAGCTGCACTTATAACTGGAATACCTGCAACAGCAAAGGGAACTGCACCAAGTACATTACCAGCAGTTGATAGAACTGGATGCTCTTTGTCCCAAGTTGCGTGTTGTTTAGCTCCCTGAATAGCCCTTTTCTCCAAGTGCCTATTTTGAGGTCTACCTACCTTTACTGATGTAACATCATTAGAAGCTGTAAGATAGTTTCTATCCCTCTCCTCTGCTGCACGTTTACCCTCAGCAAGAATCTGCCTTAATGCCTTAGACCTACTTCTATTGGTTACCATCTGCTGACCCTTCTGGTTAGTACCATCATAAATATTACCACCCTTTGCAAACTCATTATATCCTCCCCTGATGACATCTAAATTATAGACACCATCCTGTACTGCAATCTTCATTATCTCAGACTTTTCAACCATAGAGAGTTCGTCCCACATTTTTCTCATATTCTTAAATTTTCTGCAAAGATAAGGAAAATTGCTTAATATCAAAACATGGGTTAATAATTTATTAACTCACTACACATACTTTCGGCGCGAGAGAGGCAGCGAGGTTCAAGAGGCTATGTCAAGGGAATATGACTGCAAAGATACAAAACTATTTCCACATTTCCATATTTTGTGCAAAATAAATTTTCAGAAAAAGCATGAGTATAACTTTAGCACTCCTAAAGTTATGGGTTTTGCCACATAACCCTATGGGTTTTGCCAACGAAAGCAATGGGTTTCAAGTGCTAATTCTATACTTTTATCCCCGATTTTCAGCTACTGTCCCTCTGATTTTCCGTCCCTCTGAGTCTCTTTACATCATTCTTCCAACGAAGCGTTTTTCAACTCTTTCAGCGCCTCGGTGAGCTGGTCGGGACAAGATGTGGACTTATGTCCGCAGCGGATGCCCTGCAACCTACTGATAACGTCGTCTATACGCTGACCTGTCACTAACTTACTGATTCCTTGAAGGTTGCCGTTGCATCCGCCAATGAAGAAGACCTGCTGAATTACGTCGTTCTCGTCTGCCGTCACATCAATGGCTTGCGAACATACACCCGTGGGTTTATACATTATATGTTTCGTTCTCATTTTCTCAAATATTTATTGCGATAATACTGAAACTGAAAATACTGCCTAAAAAGAACGCCGGATGGATGATCCAGCGTTTCTCTTTTGTACGTTTAGTATCAATCCTGATCGGGGGTGATGAGTTTGTAACCCTTGCCGTGGATATTGATGATTTCTATCTGGTCATCGTCCTTCAGGTGCTTACGCAGTTTTGTGATGTAGACATCCATAGAACGTGCATTGAAGTAGTTGTCGTCGATCCAGATGGTCTTCAGTGCGAAGTCGCGCTGCAGTATCTCGTTGGCGTGCGAGCAGAGAAGCGCCAGAAGTTCGTTCTCCTTGGTGGTGAGTTTGGTCTGCTTATCATCGATAGAGAGGAGTTGCTTCTGGGTGTCGAAGGTGAAGCGTCCGATGTGGTAAACGCTGCTCTCCTTGTTTTTCTTGCCACGTACGCGGCGCAGGATAGCCTCGATACGCATCACGAGTTCTTCCATTGAGAAGGGTTTGGTGATGTAGTCATCGGCACCGAGCTTGAAGCCCTCGAGGATGTCTTCCTTAAGCGTCTTGGCAGTAAGGAAGATAATAGGCATGTCGGCATTTGCCTGACGGATTTCCTGTGCGAGTGTGAAACCGTCTTTCTTAGGCATCATGACGTCGAGTACACAGATGTCGAACTTAGTACGCAGGAAAGCCTTGTAGCCTGCTTCTCCGTCGACACAGAGTTCCGCATCGTAGTCCTTTGCCTGCAAATATTCACGCAACAGCATTCCGAGGTTCTCATCGTCCTCACAAAGCAAAATCTTCATTTTCTCTTCCATAACATTTAATCTTTATTATTAGACAATCTTTATTATTTCACTCTTTACTTTTTTACTGTTTTATAATCGGAAGCGATACCACGAAGCGTGTGCCCTTACCGAGTTCGCTTTCGCAACGGATGTCGCCGTCGTGGAGGCTTATTATCTTCTTGACGTAGGCAAGTCCGAGTCCGAACCCCTTGACATCGTGGACGTTACCTGTATGTACGCGGTAGAACTTATCGAAGATTTTCTTCACGTTCTCGCGCTTGATGCCCATACCTGTGTCACGGATTGAGAAGCATAGGTGCTCGTCGGTATTCCACGTCTTGATATAGAGGTTGAGCGGCTGGTCGGGCTTACGATACTTCACAGCATTGTCCATCAGATTGGAGATGGCATTCTGGAAGTGCATCTCATCGACAAAGATAGCCGAGTCTACCGCTTCGATGTCGGTATAGATATGTCCGCCGGTGTGTTCCACGCGCAGGGTGAATGTCTGCGCCGTATTCTCAAGCAGTTCGTTGAGGTCGAGTTCCTTCTTCTTGAACACCGCCTTCTTGCGGTCGAACATCGACATCTGCAACACTTTCTCCACGAGGAAACGAAGACGTTTTGACTCGTCGTTGATAACTCCTCCGAGGTGTTTCATCATCTGCGGGCTCTTGGCAACGGACTCGTCGTTGAGCATCTGTGCAGCCAGCGAGATGCTGCTGATGGGAGTCTTCAGTTCGTGGGTCATGTTGTTGATGAAGTCGTTCTTAATCTCCGAGTAGCGCTTCTGGCGGAAGATGAGCACAAGGGTAATGATAAACGTCACGAGCAGCACGAAGGTGAAGACAATGGAGGGTATCATGAACCTCACCGAGGCGAAGATGTAACTGTTCATCGAGGGGAAGTGTATCTTCACGACGCCGGTCTTGTTCTGCGGATCGTTGCGAAAGAGCTGCTGCTGGTACGAATAAGCCTCGCCTTCCTCGTTGTAGTCGGGACAGCGGTAGACCTCGCGGCCGTCCTGCGTGGCAACGGTGAAGTGATATGGCAGGTTCACTCCGTTGTTCATCAGCTCTGCCTTGATATCCTGGTCGAGCATTTTGAAGTTTATGCGTTCGCGCAGTGGTTTGTCGCTGGCAGTATACAGAATGCTGTAGACAACTTCGTCGAGCAGTGCTTTCTGGTAGACATAGCGGTTCTTTACTATCTCGCGCATCGACTTTGTCGTCTGTGAAATAGAGGTCTGGTCGTTACGCAGTATCATCGCCTTAGGCATCTGTGATGGCTTCGACTCCATAGTCTTCAATTCAAATGAAGAATAGACGGTGCCGTCGCCTCCGGTCTCTTTCTCCAGATATCGGAGGGTCTCGTTGAGTTCGAGGTTACGCGATGCCTGATAGAGGGCTTTGGTTACCGACTCGTCAAACTGCTCTTTCTTCAGACGTACCATCTCTTCGATGTAGCTAAGCTGAAGGAACAGCAGGGCGAGGAACGAAAGTCCCATCACTGTGGCTATGATTATGATAGTTCTTTTCTTCATGATGGTGCAAAGGTAGGGAATAGATGTGAAAGAAGAACCAAGTTAAGTTAAATATTTTGGTTAAATTTACTATAATTAACAGTAAAAATGCCCGATAATTGATTTTTGTTTACTACATTTGCGCCATGAATAACGAAATACCATACAACGACTACGGCAATTGGATACGCCAACAGTTCCCATTCAGGGTGCAGAAGATAGCCATCGATGCAGGCTTCAGCTGTCCTAACCGAGATGGCAGCAAGGGCACTGGCGGCTGTATTTTCTGCGACAACAGGACCTTCAACCCCTCGTACTGCATTCGCAAGAAAAGCATAAGCCAGCAAATAGAGGACGGAAAGGCTTTCTTTGCACGCAAGTATCCGGAAATGAAGTATCTGGCATATTTCCAGGCATACAGCAACACTTATGGCGACATTGAGGTGCTGCAACGCAAGTATGAGGAAGCGCTGGCGGTGAAGGACGTCGTAGGAATAATAATAGGTACGCGACCCGACTGTATCAACACTCCCCTACTACAATATCTCGAAGAGCTGAGCCGCAGGACGTTTGTTGTCGTGGAATACGGAATCGAGAGTGCCAACGACGAGACGCTGCGCCGCATGAACCGCGGACACGATTTTGAATGTTCGAGATGGGCTGTAGAGCAGACTGCCGAGAGAGGAATCATGACGGGAGGACATATTATTATAGGTATGCCGGGCGAAGACCGCGAGGAAACCCTAAGACAGGCTCCGCTGATATCGTCGCTGCCGCTGACGGTGCTGAAGATTCACCAACTGCAAGTGATTCGGGGCACACGGCTGGCGGAACAATACCAACAAGAACCGTTCCATCTGTACACTCCCGAGGAATATATCGAACTAATTGGTGAATACATACAGAGACTAAGAGCAGACCTCGTGCTTGAACGCTTTGTGTCACAGAGTCCCGACGATATGCTCGTTGCACCACACTGGGGACTGAAAAACCATGAATTTACCAACCTCCTGAACAACTACCTCAGACGCAACAACATCAGACAGGGGCAGAAAGCAAATCCTTGACGGCTACCTTGTTCTGGCGCACATAGCGGTCTGCCTCATCAACAAAGGGAGTTGTGAAGAACTTCTTGTCGAGAAGATCATTGCACACCCACATCACGCGGCCCATGTGGAGGTCGCGCGCCCGCTGC
>JAFTFC010000144.1 GCA_017449725.1 Prevotella sp.
AAGTACTGTTCCGCGTGGTGCTCTCTCGTCAATTGCATTCACCACCTCACCCATCAACAAAGGTCCTTCAGCAGGATGGATGGCGGGTTCAATAACCTTAACCCGCTCTTTATTATCTAACTCCTTAAACGACTCCCGCCACTCACGATGATCGGCTTTGCCAATAAGGGCAGTAAGTGCAGGCAGAGATTCTTTGCAGTCGGCAACAACAGCCACATCAGTCTTTATGCACTTGTCTATTTCACTACGGTCAATATCAAGATGAATAATCTTTGCCTGCTTGGCATAGGTCTTTGTGTTTCCTGTAACACGGTCGCTGAAGCGCATGCCAATAGCAATGAGAACGTCGCACTCCTGCTCTTTGAGGTTCACAGCATAGTTTCCATGCATGCCAAGCATTCCGACATTAAGTGGATGCTCTGAAGACAAAGCACTAAGTCCAAGCATAGTACGACCGGCAGGAATGTCGGCTTTCTCCAGGAAAGCCTTAAGTTCCTCCTGGGCATTACCCAGTTCCACGCCTTGACCGACAAGTGCCAAGGGGCGCTTGGCATTATTAATAAGGTCAGCTGCTTCCTTAACCTTCTCTATATCGAGTTTTGGATAAGGAACATAGGAACGAACGAAATCACAGCAAACCGGTTCCCACTCAACTTCTTCAACCTGAGCATTACGGGCGAAATCAAGCACAACAGGACCGGGGCGACCGCTACGTGCTATATAGAAAGCACGACTAACTGCCCATGCAATATCTTCGGCATGGCGAATCTGATAGCTCCACTTGGATATAGGCTGGGCAACACCTACAAGGTCTACCTCCTGAAAGGCATCAGTACCGAGAGCATTGATAGCGACCTGACCTGCTATTACTACTATTGGAGTGGAATCGAGCATGGCATCAGCCACACCAGTGAGTGTGTTAGTTGCACCGGGACCACTCGTAACGAGAGCTACACCCACCTCACCGCTTACACGGGCAAAGCCCTCGGCAGCATGGGTGGCAGCCTGTTCGTGCCGCACCAATATATGGTCGAAACATTTCTTCTCTCCACGGGTATAATCGTACAAAGCATCATAGACAGGCATTATAGACCCTCCGGGATAGCCGAAAATGGTCTTTACTCCCTCCGCCTGCAATGCACGCATCAGTGCTTGTGCTCCTGTTATCTTTTCTTTCATCGTTTTCTTTATTAATCAATAATTCTTACACCGCCCTTATCTGCTGAAGAAACGCTTTGGGCGTATGCACGCAAAGCCTTACTAACCACACGGTTACGCTTTAGTGGTTGCTGAGGGCGAGCCTCTAATTCGGCATCACTTAGACGAACGTTGATAGAACGAGAAGGGATATCAATCTCGATAATATCACCATCCTTAATCTTACCGATATTTCCACCAGAAGCAGCTTCTGGAGAAATATGACCTATGCTGAGACCGCTCGTTCCACCGGAGAAGCGCCCGTCAGTTATCAGAGCACACTCCTTACCAAGGTGCATAGACTTGATATAAGAGGTAGGATAAAGCATTTCCTGCATACCAGGACCTCCCTTGGGACCTTCGTGAGTAATGACTACGCAATCGCCACTCTTCACCTTGCCGCCAAGTATTCCCTCACATGCATCTTCCTGAGAATCAAATACAACAGCAGGACCCTCGAAGTGCCAAAGCGCCTCATCAACACCTGCCGTCTTCACTACGCAGCCGTCCTGGGCGATGTTGCCGAAAAGTACGGCAAGACCTCCATCCTTGGTATAAGCATGTTCCAGGTCACGAATACATCCGTTTGCGCGATCGGTATCGAGCGAAGGATAAAACTCTGACTGGCTACCCATCTTGGTCGAGAAACGATTACCGGGAGCAGAGAAATAAATACTATAGGGACTAGTTTGGCTATATTGACCAGAAAGACTTGAATGACTAGTAATATCATACTTTTTAAGCGCCTCACCTAATGTCATTCCGTCAACGCGCTTTGCGTTGAGATTTATAAGTCCTTCCTTACTCAGTTCGTTCATAATTCCAAATATGCCACCAGCTCTATTGCACTCCTGAACGCTATACTTCTGTGTATTAGGAGCCAACTTGCAAAGACATGGAGTCTTACGACTTAACTGGTCGATATCGTTGATTGTGAAATCAGTTCCAGCCTCCTGCGCTACTGCCAATAGGTGAAGGACAGTATTTGTAGACCCTCCCATAGCGATGTCCAGCGTCATTGCGTTAAGGAAAGCATCGCGTGTGGCAATATTTCTTGGCAGTACACTTTCGTCACCATCTTCATAGTAAGCGAAAGCATTCTTTACGACCTGACGGGCAGCAGCCTTGAATAGTTCTATCCTGTTTGTATGAGTAGCAAGAATCGTTCCATTACCTGGCAAGGACAAGCCAATGGCTTCCGTTAGTGAATTCATGGAATTGGCTGTGAACATTCCGGAACAAGAGCCGCAACCAGGACAGGCACATTGTTCTATATCGCGCATTTCCTCATCAGTTACAGAAGGATCGGCTCCTTTAATCATTGCTGTGATAAGATCGGCATTCTCACCACGCCAACGTCCAGCCTCCATTGGTCCGCCAGAACAGAAAACTGTAGGGATATTCAAGCGCATGCTTGCCATAAGCATTCCGGGAGTAACCTTGTCGCAGTTGGAAATGCAGATCATGGCATCTGCCTTGTGAGCATTAACCATATATTCTACAGAATCAGCAATAATGTCACGCGATGGCAGGGAATAAAGCATACCATCGTGTCCCATGGCAATACCGTCATCAATAGCAATAGTATTGAATTCGGCAGCATAGCAACCCAACTTCTCAATCTCTTCACGCACTATCTGACCGATTTCATGAAGATGAGTATGTCCGGGTACAAACTGAGTAAACGAGTTAACAATAGCAATGATAGGCTTACCAAACTGCTCCTGTTTCATTCCTGTTGCTACCCAGAGAGCTCTTGCTCCCGCCATTCTCCTTCCTTCCGTACATACAGAACTCCTTAACTGATGTTTCATCTTGTTACCTTATTTGATATAATACGCTGCAAAGGTACGATTAAGTGAGTAAAATACCAAACAAAAGTTTATTTTTCTTTGTATTTTATATTAGAGCAAAAAAAGAGGGATGTGCATTGGAGCACATCCCTCTTGGATTTAAAGTTCTTTAAACTGAATTACTCAGCCTTTGCATTGTCGTTGAATGTAGCAACGCGGTTGAACTCAACCTGCTCGAAGAGCTTGTCAGTTGCACCCATACCCTTAGTTGTCAGGCGAGCTGCGTCGATCTTGTACTTCTTAACAAGAGCGTTCTTAACAGCCTCAGCACGAGCTTCAGAAAGCTTCTGGTTCAACTCAGCGCTACCCTCGGGAGAAGCGTAACCCTTAATCTCTACATTTGCCTCAGGATGGTTCTTCATGTAAGTTGCGATAAGCTCGATAGGAGCATACTGAGCCTTGTCGATAACGCTCTTACCCTGACGGAAGAGAACTGTCGGCTGGAGGTTAGTAGCTGTCTCAGGCTTAACATACTTAGGCTTAGCGTTGCACTCGTCAAGAGCCTTCTGGAGGTCAGCAATCTGACGATCCTTAGCTGCGAGAGCTGCATCCTTACCATCGAGCTCGCTGCGGAGACCGTTGATACGTGCGTTCAGACCGTCGATCTCAGCCTGGTCGCGAAGCTGCTCAATAGCGAAGTTGTGAGTACCATTGCTGTTCAAGAACTTGTAGTTAACACCAATGCTCAACTGAACGTTAGACTTAGCAAGGTTGTACTTGAAGTCGTCACCGAACACACCGTTTCCATAGCTCTGGAGACCATAGTTCAGAGAAGGCTCAACGTATACCTGCCATGCCTTGTCAGCACCGAGGTTGAATGCGAAGTCAACAGCCACCTTAGATGTGATACCGTTAGCCTTCTCAACACCGAATACATGACCCCAGCCAAGACCGTAGAGACCTACAACTTCGAAGAAGCGGGGAGCACCCTTGTAACCACCGAAGAGGTTAGTCAGGTTGAAAGTACCCAGAGCATTAACGTTGAAGATGTCAACGAAAGTCTTAGGATTCTGGTAGCAAGCACCATTGTGGAAGTGGTAAGCGTCAGCCTCCAAAGCAACACCGAATACTGTGGTGAGGTTCTTACCAACGCGTACACCAAGACCAGGAGCAACGTCCTTAATCCAAGCGTGGTTGAGGGTAGGAGTTGTTCCATTAACCTTAACACCAACATAAATGTTGTCAGTTGCCTTGTTTGCTGTTACAGCGGTCTTCTGTGCATTAGCAGAAACTGTAAGCGCAGCAGCAGCAATCACTAATAAAAACTTTTTCATTGTTTCTCTAAATTTAATTAATTAAATAATAGTTGAATATTAATTCTCTCTTTTATTTTCGGGTGCAAAATAAGGAAAAAAACTTGAAACTTCCAAACTTTTTCGAAAAAAAAACATGTTTTAAGACTAAAATTGGTTGTTTTCGTACACAAAAGGATTATAATATGGTCTTTTTGAACATTTTTATAAGTACTCTATCAGTATATCCCAAACTGCTATAATATGACACACAGAACCAGCCAAAACGAAGAAATGAAAAACGGAATGCATATAGCGCCTCTTATTCATTGTGTAGAATGCGGCACCTGTTATGTAACAAACTCCTTCGGCAATAATCCAGACAAGTGCGGCTGTACTGACACTATCTATCAAAGGTTTGAAGGCAATAAGGACAGACAAGCCCATACCCACGAAGCAAAAGGTCTCCAAATTACTGTGTTCTTTCAAGCGCACAAAACTGACTATAGTTCCAGCAATCACACAAAGCCATACAAAAGAAAACAACGCCCATCCCCAGTAACCCTGTTCACGAAGAGCAATAAGTGTAATTGGAGAATAACTGCCGGCAATATGCCAGTAGATTGCGGCATGGTCAAACCGCCGCAATACTTCCTTGGCTTTTAAGCGCCGTGGAAGGGCGTGGTAGAGAGTTGAAGTAATATAACTCCCAAGCATTCCTACCATATACAGGATTACTCCTACCCTCGCCCAGTCGCTGTCGCCCTTGAAGCACCACACCAGGAATATTATCCCGACAACAATGCCCAACAATATGCCAGCACCGTGGGAAACGGAGTTTATAATTTCTTCCTTTTTTGTATAACGTATCATGCTGCCGAATTAGTAAGACACAAGACAATTGTTAAATAAAAGCTCAACTCAATTAAGAGGAATAAGGCTCCACAGCAGTCCCCTGTATATCCCTTTATCCGTTTATTCATAAAAGAATACAGGAAATACATCACTATGCAGGGCACAAATACCAAAAGGTTCCAATATAAATAAAGTACATGCGAACATATATATAAAAGTAATACCAGAGGCAGGATTCCCTGAACAAAGAGAAAGATTCCTGCCGAAGGGCTGAACTTACGATACACGGTGTGCGCCTTACTGGTTTCTTCACATCTGGCGTATGGAAGGAACTGTATTATCTGTCCTGCAATTAGTTTACCGTAGGCATCACCAGCAAAAACACTTAATGCTGCTACCAGTGGAGGCAGAGTATACAGGGCAGAGAATAGCAAGGCAAAATAAAGAAAAAGTCCTAAAACACCATATGTACCAATATGCGAATCTTTCATAATGGCAAGAATTCTCTCCCTGTCCTTGCCGCCACCGCCAAAACCATCCAAGAAATCAGCCAACCCGTCCTCATGAAGGGCGCCAGTTATCAGAATCCTGACAACTATCGCTGATAGGATTGCTAAACAGTAAGGCATAACCATACTGCCAAACCATATCGTTGCTGCCATGACACCACCCGTAAGCCATCCCACCAATGGCCAGTATTCGACGACTGAATCATAGCATTGTCGGGGTGGTTGATAAATACGCCACAATGGAAGCCTGGTGAAAAAGATGAATGCAGCCCATATACGCTGCCACCATTTAGAAGTATCGAGTGATATTCGCATTGTCAAAATTGTTCATTTCATTAATCATTCTCACGGCACTATCTATGATAGGATAAGCACACAAGGCACCAGTCCCTTCGCCAAGTCGCAATCCAAGATGTAGCAACGGTGATGCTTCAAGTAAATCCAACATCCGCTTGTGTCCGCTCTCATCGCCACAATGGCAATAGACAAGATAGGGATTGAGCAACAGTTCTTTTTCATGGAGCAGGCGATTTGCAGCAAGAGCACATGCCGTCATAATAAAACCATCTACAAGGACAATCATTTTAAGTTCTGCTGCATGAAGCATTGCACCAATGGAAGCAACCATCTCAAAGCCCCCGAAATATCGTATAACATCGATGGCTTTTGCCGAAGATGTAAAATTACGAAGGAAAGAATCTACAGCTTTCTGTAGTATTAACCTTTTGTGTGCTATTCCGTTACTGTCAAGACCTGAGCCCGCTCCAACGCATTCGTCAAGGGGAATATTTCCGAACAGGTGCATCCATATACTACTGGGAGATGTATTGGCAATACCCATCTCGCCAATACTTAATATATTACAACCTTCTGCATTGCATCGGCCAACCATTTCCGCCCCGACGTTGATTGTCCTCTCAAATTCCTCAAGGCTCATTGCCGGCTCATAGAGGAAATTCTTGGTTCCACGGGCTATTTTCTTATTTACAATGCCCTCTTCACTACTCAAGTCATAGTCAACACCCACGTCTACAACACTCAGTTTGAATCCGTGCTGTCTGCAGAACATATTCACGCCTCCACCGCCATGGGCGAAGTTCTTCATCTGCTGCCAAGTAATCTCTCTGGGCGAGAGACTTACACCTTCTTTCTCAATGCCATGATCAGCGCCAAAGAGCAAATGACATGGACTGATTAGTCTCGGCGACAATGTATGCTGGATAAGACATATCTGTTCTGCAAGGGTCTCAAGTCTTCCCAACGACCGCAATGGTTTGTTGAGATTATCTATCTTACACCATATCTCGCGGTGTAAATCCTCATCTGTTTTGTCTATCCTAAAATCCCTCACAATCCTACTCCTTAATTTTTACTGGGACACCCGACACCATCAGAACCACTTCGTCAGCCTTCTCAGCAACATATTGGTTCATCCATCCTTGTAAATCGGTGAACCTCCTTTGGACGGCATCAGTACTTACTCCTCCCCATCCTATCTCGTTGGTTACAAAAATATAAGTAGCATCCGTAGAGGTGAACTTATCGAACTCGTGTTTCAACTGCTCCAATGCGACTTCGACCTGTGGCTGCTCCCATTCCCGTGCAGTCCTGTCATAAAAGAAGTTAGTACACCAAAGGGTAATACAATCAATCACCACAACCCTGCCAACAATCTCATCACAATATTTTGACAAGAACTTTTCCTCCTCGATATTATCCCACTGACTACCTCTGCGTTGCTGGTGCTTTAAGACACGATTACGAAATTCTTCATCCCAGATATGTGCTGTTGCCAGATACACAGGACAATCCGACAGGCTAAGCGCCAAGCTCTCTGCATAGGCGCTTTTGCCCGATCGTTGTCCACCTGTAATCAGTATTATCCTTTTCACTGCTTACTGATAATGTTCCGTCCCTCTGTTATCGCCTGCATATTCAGCGGAATAAGGTTATGATGACGTTCCGGCAGTGTCTTGAACAGGGCTTTCTCTACACCCTTGTCACTCACTACAGGCGCCACTTTAAGAAGTCCACCAAGCACAATCATGTTGAAAACCTTGGCATTCTTCATTTCGGCAGCCTTGTCCATTGCATCGATACGGTACACTTCAATGTCCGTTCGTGTTGGCGGATTGATTATTCCGTAGCCATCATATATGAGTATGCCGCCAGGCTTGATCTTTGGCTCAAACTTATCAAGTGAAGGCTGATTTAATACTACTGCAATGTCATATTTGCTCAGAATTGGTGATGAAATACGCGTATCACTCACAATAACAGTGACATTTGCAGTTCCTCCGCGCTGTTCTGGTCCGTAAGCAGGCATCCACGTTACTTCCTTGTCTTCCATCAGTCCGCTGTAAGCCAGGATTTTACCCATAGAGAGGACTCCCTGTCCTCCGAATCCGGATATTATTATCTCTTTCTTCATAACTACTAGCCCCCTGAGTTAGGGGGATGGGGGTCTGAACAAGCGTTTACCAGACCCTATTTAATCATACTTCTAAGGAGCCTGCGCTTGTTCAGACCCCTGTTGCCCCCTAACTTAGGGGGGCTATATAGTGTCTTTCAAATCACCCTGCGGATAGAATGGGAACATATTCTCTTCCATCCACTCGTTAGCCTTCTGTGGAGACAGTTTCCAACCGCTGTTACATGTAGATGTTATCTCTACAAGTGAACTGCCTTTTCCTGCCATTGATGCCTCGAAAGCCTTACGTAGCGCCTTTTTCGCCTTGTTGATATGTGCCACGGTATCCACACTCTGACGAGTAACATAGCACGTTCCCTGAAGCTGTGCTGCTATTTCAGGCACCTTCAGAGGATATCCGTGAAGTTCGGGTACACGACCATAGGGGCAAGTAGACGTCTTCTGCCCCAACAGTGTCGTCGGAGCCATCTGTCCACCGGTCATACCATAGATGGCGTTATTTACGAACACTATCACGATGTTCTCACCACGGTTAAGTGCATGTATCGTCTCGCATGTTCCTATGCAGGCAAGGTCACCGTCACCCTGGTAGGTGAACACCATGCGGTCGGGCCAAAGGCGCTTGATTGCAGTAGCCAATGCGGGAGCCCTTCCGTGGGCAGCCTCCTGCCAATCGATGTCGAGATAGCGATATGCGAATACAGCACAGCCCACAGGTGACACGCCAATAGTCTTATCTTCCATTCCCATCTCCTCAATAACTTCGGCGATGAGTTTATGTACTACTCCATGAGAACATCCCGGACAATAGTGCATTGGGACGTCGTTCATGAGCGTCGGCTTCTTGTAAACAAGATTTTCAGGACTAATTATCTCTTTCATAGCAACTTCTCCTTTAATGCGTTAACAATCTCCTCGGGCTCAGGGAC
>JAFTFC010000145.1 GCA_017449725.1 Prevotella sp.
CCGTCGGGTAGGCTGATTGGTGCGAGAATGGCGAGTTTGGTACCTAAGGCATACTGCCGGGCGCAATTCAGCACGTCCTCCGTCGAATGTTTCTTTACTTCCTGACCGCTCACCGGCGAATACGTTTTGCCGATTCGGGCAAACAAAAGGCGCAAATACTCGTAAATTTCCGTGCTCGTGCCGACAGTACTGCGGGGATTGCGAGAAATGACGCGCTGTTCGATGGCAATTGCAGGCGGCAGACCTTTGATGTAGTCGCACTCGGGTTTGTTCATGCGCCCTAAGAACTGGCGCGCATAGGCCGACAAGGATTCCACGTAGCGGCGCTGACCCTCGGCATAGAGCGTGTCGAAAGCCAGCGACGACTTGCCCGAGCCGCTGACTCCCGTAACCACTATAAACTTGTCGCGGGGAAGTGAAAGGGAGAGACCCTTGAGGTTGTTTACCCGTACGTTCTTTAAATCTATCGTATTTCCCTTATTTATCATAATGCCGATTATTCTAATTTAGTATATTCCTTTTAGATAAGCATGTATTTGGTCTGCACAGCGCTCTCCGTCGACTCCTGCCGAGACAATTCCTCCGGCATATCCGGCGCCCTCACCGCATGGGAAAAGTCCGCGCAGACGCACGTGTTGAAGAGTTTCCTTGTCGCGCAGAATTCTCACAGGGCTGCTCGTGCGCGTCTCGGTGGCTATAAGTACGGCTTCATTTGTCAGGAATCCGCGGCTCATCTGTCCGAACTTACGGAATCCCTGTTGCAGACGCGACGATATTTCACTTGGAAGCCAGAAATGCAGCGGGCTGCTTATGATTCCCGGCGCATAGCTCGACGCAGGAAGATCGTAGCTCACCTTATTATTAACGAAGTCCATCATACGCTGTGCCGGAGCGGTCTGTTTGCGATTTCCTTGCAGCCAGCAGTTGCGCTCAAGGTCTTCCTGATATTTCATAACTCGCAGGACATCAGAGCCTTCCATATCCTCGGGATGAATCTCAACCACCATTCCCGAGTTGCTCCAGCGGGTGTTACGGGCTGATGGCGACATTCCGTTTACAACTATCTGCTCGTCACCGGTTGCTGCAGGAATGACAAATCCTCCGGGACACATGCAAAAAGAATATACGCCCCGACCGTCTACCTGAGTCACGAAACTATATTCTGCAGCCGGCAGATACTGTCCGCGACCGTTCTTGTTGTGATATTGTATCTGGTCGATCAGGTGGCTGGGATGCTCTAATCGTACACCCACGGCGATGCCTTTGGGTTCTATTTCGATTCCGGCATTCTTCATATACCTATATATATCGCGTGCCGAATGACCCGTAGCGAGAATCACTGGACCCTCGAACTGTTCTTCCTTGCCGGTTTTGAGGTTTATTGCCTTGACGCCGACCACCGTCTCGTTATGAATGACGAGTTCGGTCATCTTCGTTTCGAAGTGAACCTCTCCACCGCAACGGATTATCGTGTTGCGCATATTCTCGATAACTCGCGGCAGCTTGTCGGTTCCTATATGCGGATGGGCATCGGCAAGAATACTGGTATCGGCTCCGTGCTGACAGAACACGTTCAGTATTTTCTCTATATTGCCGCGCTTCTTGCTGCGGGTATATAACTTTCCGTCCGAGTAGGCTCCTGCGCCGCCTTCGCCGAAACAGTAGTTGCTCTCGTCGTCAACACGCTGGGTCTTTGTTATCAGAGCCAGATCTTTCTTGCGTTCGTGGATGTCCTTTCCTCTTTCCAATATGACGGGACGCAGCCCTAATTCTATAAGCCTTAGCGAGGCGAAAAGACCGCCGGGTCCCTCCCCTACCACAATTACCTGCGGACTCTGGCTTACGTCTTGATAATCAGTATGTTGATAAGCATCGTCGCGGGGCTCTTCGTTGATATATACTCTAATCTTCAGATTTACGAAGATAGTGCGCTGGCGGGCATCGATGCTGCGTTTCAGAATCCTCACGTGGGTAATTGTCCTCACGTCAATTCCCTCTTCGTCAGCTATATAGCGGCGAATTGCGGCTTCATTGGCTACCTGCTGCGGCTGTAGTCGTATCTGGTATTCCTGAATCATATTAAAGATGTTTCTTTAAGAACTTAAGAACTTTCTGCTGAGCCTCTAAAGGACAGCTGTGGGGAGCATCGATATAATCGGTTTCGAGGCTGCTGCCAGCCTTCTGACTGTCCCACACCTGGTGCATAATCCCGAAGGCTTTCTCCACGCCCGGCATCGGGAAGAGTTTGTCCTTAGTGGCGTGGATGAAGAGCATGGGTTTGGGGCAAGCAATCGAGGCGATATGGGGATAGTCGAGATACTGGCGGAGTGCCGGAATGCAGTTGGCGAACCCGCCATTCTCGCCCCGTCCGTAGCGGGTTGTGAGCTGAACGTCTGACGTCACCATCCAGCAGACGCACGCACCCATCCGGATTTTGTCGCTCAAGGCTGCCAGCATCCAAGCCCTGTAGCCGCCCATGGAACAGCCGGCACAGCCTATCCGGGAGGCATCCACGAAAGGAAGTGTGGCGAGAAAGTCGGTAGTAGCAATATCGTCATAGGTCATGAAGGCACTAAGCGAACGTCCGTACATCATCATATTTCCCGCCACAACATCATATTTCTGGCGGTCTACACCCTCTTTCCTACCGCGCTCTCCCCACATCGGAGCATCTGCCGAAAAGACGACATAACCCTCGCGAGCCAAGTCGTCGCCCCAGAAATGTCCGTCGTAGAGGTTCTCTGCCCACGCTTCGGCATCTCGTATAACAAGACTGTCGTCGGCAAACGGACGAATCATCTTCTCCTTGCCGATAAAGAGATGGGCACCGTGGTCGTGAAGCAGGTTTATGGCTGGGTGCTTTCCCTTGCCGTCGGGAATGAGAAGCAGAGCCCTGACCTTATAATATCGGGAGAGCTGCAGTTCTATCTTCTGCGCCTTGTAGCCGTCGCGCTGCTCCTCGGCAATTACGCGCATATCATAGTCGGATGCTGCCGGCGGAGGGGTCATCATGCACTCCAGCACCTTGGCACGTGCTGCCGCCCGCCATTCGTTAAAGTCCTTAATACCACTCGTTCCCCAAGCCAGCGGATAGGTCATGTCGGCTATGAGCGAGTCGGCATAGACAGGCATGTTCTTGTAGAACTCAAACTGTTCGCGCTTTTGAGCCGAAGTCGCCTGGGAGCAGAAAAGCAAGCCGGCAAGAAGGCATCCTATGAATATTGTCGTTCGTTTCATGAGCCTACAAAGGTAGTGCAAAATAGCGAGAACACAAAAGAACCTGAAGTATTTTTTTGATTTATTCGTACTTTCCTTTTGTGATTTCCTCATTTCTTCTTACCTTTGTACACCAAATTATGAAGTTTAAAATGAATTCCAGTATATTTAGAATATGTGCAGCCGTAACCGCTATGGCTGTAATTTACGGATGCGGTTCATCGAAGAAGACAACCGGAGGCTCCACGTTTTCGGGTCGTCAGTGGGTGGAAAACGTGTCGCATCCCTATTCTGTTACACAGGGTCTTCAGGGAAGTCATATCTCGCTCTGGTCGAGTCACGGCAGGTATTACGACCAGAAGAAAGCCACGTGGAAATGGCAGCGCCCGTTGCTGTTCACAACTACCGAGGACCTTTATACCCAGACCATCGTCACTCCCTTCCTCATCCCCATGCTCGAACAGGCTGGTGCTAACGTGTTCTCTCCCCGCGAGCGCAGCTGGCAGAAGAACGAAGTTATTGTCGATAACGATAATTCCCGCTCTCCCAATTACGTCGAGATAGCCGGAAAGGAGTCGTGGAAGGATGCGGGAGCCAACGGTTTCGCTTTCCATCAGGGTGTTTATGTGGATAATGAGAATCCCTTCGTGGCAGGAACGGCGCGACAGGCTGTTGCGGCGAAGAAGAAATTCAGTTATATCAGTTATCAGCCCAACCTTCCCAAGGCGGGCGACTATCCCGTTTACGTCAGCTATACGACTCTGAAGAAGAGCATAGGCGATGCCCACTATACCGTATGGCATCAGGGCAAGCCTACCGACTTCCTCGTAAACCAGCAGATGGGCGGTTCTACGTGGGTATATCTCGGGACGTTCCATTTTGATGCGGGATGCAGCGAAGCCAATCGCGTGGTTCTCTCGAATGAGAGCAGCCAGAAGGGCGTGGTAACTGCCGATGCCGTCCGGTTTGGCGGAGGTATGGGAAACATAGAACGCGGCGGAAGCACCAGCGGAATGCCCCGAGCGCTGGAGGGGGCACGCTACTACGCCCAGTGGGCAGGAGCTCCCTATAAGGTCTATGGCAACAAGCAGGGAACGGACGACTACAGCGAGGATATAAATGTGCGCTCCATGATGACCAACTGGCTCATGGAGAAGCAAGTACCGTTCGACCTCTCTCTGGCGGTTCATAGCGATGCCGGATTCCAGCGCGACTACAAGAGCATCACCGGCTCGTTGTCTATCTGTACGACAGACACGAAATACGGCACCCTGGGCGACGGCTCGTCAAGAGAGGCTTCGAAGACTCTCGCAAACGCGCTGCTCGAAGGAATCCGTTCTGACCTTACCAAGACATACGGCAACTGGAACATACGCGCCATGTGGGACCGCAACTACTCAGAGACTCGCATGCCGAAGGTGCCGTCGGCAATAATAGAGACGCTGTCGCACCAGAACTTCCCCGATATGGTTATGGGACAAGACCCAAACTTCCGCTTCACCCTTGCACGCAGCATCTACAAGACTCTGCTCAGGAACGTCAGCGGGAAGAAGAAAAAGAACTGTCAGGTGATGCCACTGGCACCGGTTGATATCTGCGTGGAGCTTAACGACGACCACGAAGCCGTGCTGCGGTGGAAGGCGAAGGCTGATCCCCTGGAGCCCTCGGCTAAGGCTTCTGCGTTCGTTGTCTATACCTCGGTAGCATCGAGGGGCTACGACAACGGCACCAAGGTGAGCGGAACCTCGTGCAAGATAAAGATTGAACCGGAGAAGGTTTACTCATTCCGTATAACGGCAATAAACAACGGCGGCGAGAGCTTCCCGTCAGAAGAGGTTTCCACCATTTGGAACCCCGGAGCGCGCAAGACGGTTCTCGTGGTAAACGGTTTCCACCGCCTCTCGGCTCCCTACATTATCGATACTGACAGCACCCAGGGTTTCGATATCAATATAGACCCGGGAGTGAGCTACGGACTGACGGCAGGACTTAGCGGCGAGCAGTTGTGCTTCGACAAAAACAGGATAGGCATCGAAGGACCTTCGGGACTAGGATATAGCGACACGTCGATGCAAGGACGGTTCGTTATGGGTAACACGTTCGACTATATCCGCACGCACGTGGAGGCAATAGCTGCAAGCAGCGACTATAACGTCTGCAGCACCTGCAGCCATGCGGTTGAGGACGGAAGTGTTGACATTATGAAATACCACGCCTTAGACGTAATCTCAGGACTTGAGAGGTATAACCCCAGTCAACTGGTGTTCTACAAGACCTTTACACAGTCTATGCAGAACCTCCTACGCGACTACGCCAATACCGGCGGACGGCTCCTCGTGAGCGGTTCGTACCTCGGCAGCGACATGCAGGCGCCTACCGAGCAGACGTTCCTCGCCCAGGTGCTTAAGGTGAACTACGGCGGCAGCAAACGGGGCAACGTCATGCCCGACATAAGCGGCATGGGTACCTCGTTCTACTTCTACTCGCAGCTCAACGAAGACCATTATGCCGCCACCTCTCCCGAAATTCTCACCCCCGTTCAGGGCGCCTTCTCTACCCTCGCCTATGCCGACGGCTCTTCGGCAGCCGTAGCCTACAAAGGTTCGGCATACCGCTGCTTCACAATGGGATTTCCCTTCGAGTGTATCACCTCAGCACAGAAGCGGGCTTCGATAATGAGAGGAATAATGAAATTCTTAAACGACTGACATATATGCACAAGATTCAAGCAAACGCTACAGGCACACGCCACATCCAGGTTAGCGACTCCCACCTGGAGACAATAGAAAGATATTCGCTGCTTAAGAACCTCATCGACAGCAACGGAATCATCGACGAGGACGTACTGGAGAAACTGCGCCTTAACTGCCGCAGCATCTTAGGCACCCAGACAGAGATAGACAAAGACCTCATGGACGTTTGTCTGGACGTAATCTACAATTCCAACATGAAGGCATACGGTCTTCACGAACTGGTGCTTCTGTATATTAAATGGATAGAGGAGAAAGACTGACAGACTTTCTACCAACAACCAAGAAAGAGGTAGAACTGCGGGGATGGGATGAACTCGACGTCATCCTGTTCTCGGGTGATGCCTATGTGGACCATCCGTCGTTCGGAGCTGCCGTCATAGGCAGAGTTCTCGAAGCCAACGGCTACCGGGTGGCAATAGTGCCGCAGCCCGACTGGCACGGCGATTTCCGAGACTTCAAGAAGCTCGGGCGTCCGCGTCTTTTCTTCGGTATCTCACCCGGTTGTATGGACTCTATGGTGAACAAATACACCGCTGCCCGCCGCCTGCGTTCCGAGGATGCCTACAGTCCTGACGGACGCCACGACTGCCGTCCCGAATACCCGACTATAGTATATAGCAACATCCTCCGCAAACTGTTCCCCGACGTCCCCATCGTTCTTGGCGGTATCGAGGCTTCGCTTCGCCGCCTCACCCATTACGACTACTGGCAGGACCGCCTGCGCCCCTGCATCCTTTGCGATGCTCCGGCAGACATCATCAGCTACGGCATGGGTGAAAAGACCATCGTGCGTATTGCCGAGGAACTTGATAAAGGGCGCGACATCAAGACTATCCACGAACTGCCACAGACGGTTTATCTCGCACGCGAAAACGATATCTTCGGAGGAATAAAGAAAGACGATATCATACTGAACTCGCACGAGAAGTGCCTCAAGGACAAACGGGCAGAAGCAGAGAACTACCGGCATATCGAGGAAGAGTCGAACAAGATTCATGCCTCGCGACTGCTTCAACAAGTAGGCAACAGGTATGTTGTAGTCAATCCGCCCTACCCTCCCATGACTACCGAAGAACTCGATGCCTCGTTCGACCTGCCATACACCCGGCTGCCACATCCCAAGTACAAGAACAAGCGCATTCCTGCCTTCGAGATGATACGCCACTCGGTGAACATCCATCGGGGATGTTTCGGCGGCTGCGCCTTCTGCACCATTTCTGCCCATCAGGGTAAGTTCATTGCCTCGCGTTCCAAAGAGAGCATCATGAAGGAGGTGCGAAAGGTTATCGCCCAGCCCGACTTCAAAGGCTATCTGAGCGATGTGGGCGGTCCCTCTGCCAACATGTACGGAATGGCGGGAAGGAACAAGGCTGCCTGCGAACGGTGCAAACGCCCCTCGTGCATCCATCCTGCCGTCTGTCCTAACCTCAATACCGACCATTCGCGCCTGCTCGACATCTACCGTTCCATTGATGCCTTGCCCGTGGTGAAGAAGAGCTTTATCGGCAGCGGCGTGCGCTACGACCTCCTGCTTCATCGCTCCAAGGACGAAGCAGCAAACCAGGCGGCACGAGAGTACACCCGCGAACTGATCTGCCGACATGTAAGCGGAAGACTTAAGGTTGCTCCGGAGCACACCTCCGACTATGTCCTTCAGTTGATGCGCAAGCCTCCGTTCAGTCAGTTCGAGGAGTTCAAGCGAATCTTCGACCGAATCAACAAGCAGGAGAATCTGCGCCAACAGATAATTCCCTATTTCATTAGCAGCCACCCGGGATGCCGCGCAGAGGATATGGCAGAACTGGCGGTAAAGACCAAGCGGCTGGACTTCCATCTTGAGCAGGTGCAGGACTTCACCCCCACCCCGATGACTATCGCCACCGAGATGTGGTATACCGGCTACGACCCGTATACCATGAAGCCCGTTTTCAGCGCCAAGAGTCCTAAGGAGAAAGCGGCACAGCGGCAGTTCTTCTTCTGGTATAAACCCGAAGAGCGCCGCAACATCGAACGCGAGCTGCGGCGATTAGGACGTATGGACCTGCTCAAGAAGCTGTATCTTTAACTTCTTTTTACGTCTCTAACTTCGTTAACTTACTAAAAAAGTCGTATTTTTGCATCCAGATTATGAGAATAGATATTATTACAGTACTGCCGGAGATGATTGAGGGCTTCGTCCACGAGTCAATCCTGGCACGGGCAGAGAAGAAGGGGCTGGCTGAAATCCACCTTCATAACCTGCGCGACTACACTCTCGACAAGTGGCGCCGCGTAGACGACTATCCCTACGGCGGTTTTGCCGGTATGGTGATGCAAATAGAACCCATCGACCGTTGTATCTCAGCTCTCAAGGCAGAGCGCAACTACGACGAAGTGATATTCACCACCCCCGACGGCGAGCAGTTTACCCAGCATGTGGCTAACGAACTGTCGCTCAAGGAGAACCTTATTATCCTCTGTGGTCACTACAAGGGCATCGACCAGCGAGTGCGCGACCATCTCATTACGCGCGAGATAAGTATCGGCGACTACGTACTCACCGGAGGAGAACTGGCGGCAGCAATCATGGCAGATGCCATCGTGCGCGTAGTCCCTGGAGTTATCGGTGACGAGCAGAGCGCCCTCTCCGACTGTTTCCAGGACGACCTCCTGGCAGCCCCCATCTACACCCGTCCGGCAGAATACAATGGCTGGCGCGTTCCCGACATCCTGCTATCAGGACACGAAGCGAAAATTAAGGAGTGGGAAATGGAACAGGCTATGGAACGCACCCGACGACTCCGTCCGGATCTGTTGGAAAAAGTAAAAAAGTGAAAAAGTAAAAAGGTAAAAAGGTAAATAAGTAAATAAAAACATAAGTCTATGAAAAAGGAAATTACTAATGGCATCTATTATATCGGTGCCGACGACCGCGAACTCGACCTCTTCGAAGGACAGTATGAAACTCCCGAGGGAATTTCTTATAACTCGCATGTTATTGTTGATGACAAGATAGCCGTTCTCGACACCATCGATGAGCGCAAGCAGGAGGAATGGAAACAGAATCTCGCCGAGGTGCTCGACGGGCGCAAGCCCGACTATCTCATCGTGGAGCACATGGAGCCCGACCACTCATCGCTCGTTAAGGAGATGATAGAAAACTATCCCGAAATGAAAGTCGTATGCTCCGCACAGGCAGTAAAGATGATGGCGCGCTACTTCGGTGCTCCCGTTGACCCCGCCCGCATTGTCACCGTCAAGGACAACGACACGCTGGAGCTCGGACAGCACACGCTTCGTTTCTTCGCAGCCGGCATGATCCACTGGCCCGAGGTAATCATGGCTTACGAAGAGACAGAAAAGATTCTCTTCTCTGCCGACGCCTTCGGAAAGTTCGGCGCACTGAGTTTCGACGACCCCGAGGGATGGGCTTGCGAGGCACGCCGCTATTACTTCAATATCGTGGGTAAGTACGGAGTACAGGTTCAGGCTCTGCTTAAGAAACTCGCCGGACTGGAGATAAAGAAGATTTGTCCGCTACACGGTCCGGTACTCGATACAGACATCGAATACTACCTCAATACCTACAACACATGGAGCGCTTACGACCCGGAAAACGAGGGTATCTTCATAGCCTACTGCTCGCTCCACGGAAACACCGAGGAGGCTGCAAAGAAGCTTGCAGAGATACTTAATGAAAAAGGTGCTCCAAAAGTGAGTATCAGCGACTTACGTCGCGACGACCTCCACGAGGCAGTAGAGGATGCCTTCCGTTACGACCGCCTCGTTCTGGCTGCTCCTACCTACGACGCAGGAGTAATGCCGATAATGGAGGACTTCATCCATCATCTCGCCATAAAGAACTACCAGAAGCGCCGTGTGGCTATCATCGAGAACGGTTCGTGGGCACCAGTTGCCGGAAAGAAGATGCGAGAGGCTATGGAGGCTATGAAAGAGATAACTATCGTAGAGCCCATCGTTACCGTTGAGTCCACCGTCAAGGCAGACACTATTGAGAAGTTGCAAGTACTTGCTGAGGCTTTGTTGTAGATTGTAGGTTTTAAGAGTAATCATAATTCTCAATTTTCAATTCTCAATTTACAGATGACTTTTAGCAAAGAAACATACATTCAGCGCCGTAACGAGCTGAAGAAGCTCGTGGGCAGCGGCATCGTGGTGCTCTTCGGCAACAACGAGGCACCCTATAACTATCCCGCCAACTGCTACGCCCCCTTCCGTCAGGACTCCTCGTTCCTCTATTACTTCGGACAGCATCGCGACGGACTGGTGGGAGTCATAGATATCGACAACAATCAGGAATGGCTCTTCGGCGACGACATCGACGTAGAGGACATCGTGTGGATGGGATTCACTCCATCCGTAGCCGACCTGGCAGCAGAGGTAGGCGTCGCCAACAGCGCCCCGATGAATAAGTTGAAAGAAATCCTTTCTCCCATCCCTTCGGGAGGGGTCGGGGGTAGGCTTCACTTCCTCCCGCCCTACCGCCACGATACTAAGATTCAGATTATGGACCTTCTGGGCGTTCACCCCTCTAAGCAGAAGGAGGCGGCAAGTCTGGAACTGATTAAGGCTGTTGTAAAGATGCGCTCCACTAAGACCGCAGAGGAGATAGCAGTAATAGACCGTGCCTGTGATGTCGGCTACCTGATGCATACCACCGCCCAGCGGCTTATCCGTCCGGGCGTTACCGAGCGGTTCGTCGGCGGACAGGTCGACGGCATTGCCCGCTCGCATGCCGACGGCAACAGCTTCGCCACAATCTTCTCGCAGCACGGAGAGATAATGCACGGCAACCCCTCGGCAACACCCCTCGAGACAGGTCGCCTCGCCCTCTGCGATGCGGGTTGCGAACTCGACGACTACTGCAGCGACCACACCCGCACTATGCCCGTCAGCGGCAAGTTCTCACAGCGCCAGCTCGACATCTATAATATCGTGGTAGAGTGTCACGACTACGTGCTCCAGGTTGCAAAGCCGGGCGTGAAGTATATGGACGTTCACTTCGCCGTCTGCCGCCTTATGGCAGAGCGTTTGAAGGAACTCGGGCTTATGCGGGGCGATCTCGACGAGGCAGTTCGTCAGGGAGCCCACGCCATGTTCCTGCCTCACGGACTGGGTCACATGATGGGAATGGACGTGCACGATATGGAAGGACTCGGACAAATCTATGTCGGCTTCGACTCTGAGACCCGTCCCAACCTCGAGCAGTTCGGAACCAACTGCCTGCGCATGGGTCGCCGTCTTGAGGAAGGCTTCGTGGTTACCGACGAGCCGGGCATCTACTTCATCCCCGCCCTCATCGACGAGTGGAAGGCGAGCGGACATTGTGCCGACTTCCTTAACTTCGACCTCCTTGAAACCTACAAGGACTTCGGCGGCATACGCATCGAGGACGATGTGCTAATCACCTCCGACGGCTGCCGCTTCCTCGGCACAAAACGCATCCCCTACCACCCTGCTGACATAGAGGCCTTCATGGCACAATATTATATGTAATGTAATAATAAATTTGTGGATAAGCAAAAAAAATCGTATTTTTGCAGCGAACAAATAGAAAGAGTCAACATTAACGAATAAACAACATAACAAGAAATAGACAGATGAAAAAAATTATCACTCTGGCGCTGCTCGCCACAATGGCACTCAGCGCAACGGCACAGGAAGCAGAGAAGAAAGACTCCGCGGACAGCAAGAAGCCTGTGTTTACAACTATCAAGACGTTACCCATTACGAGCATCAAGGACCAGAACCGCTCAGGTACGTGCTGGGCATACTCTACCCTCTCGTTCTTCGAGAGCGAAATCCTCAAGAAGACGGGCAAGGAGTATGACCTCTGCGAGATGTTCATCGCCAACAAGGACTACATGGAGCGTGCCGAACTGACGGTTCGCATGCACGGCGACAGCCAGTTCTCACAGGGCGGCAGCGCCGGCGACGTGCTTATAATTATGAAGAACCACGGTATAGTGCCCGAATCTGCAATGCCGGCACCGGGAACGCTTCAGGGCGACTCGCTGGCTAACTTCAACGAGTTCTTCTCGGTAATGGAACCCTACGTTGATGCTATTGCGAAGAACAAGGCAAAGAAGATATCGTCGCAGTGGAAGAAGGGTCTTCAGGGCATCATCGACGCCTACCTGGGCGAGTGTCCCGAGGAGTTTGTCTACGAGGGCAAGAAGTACACTCCGAAGAGTTTCATGGCAAGCCTCGGCATCGACCTCAACGACTACGTAAGCATCACGAGCTACACACATCACCCCTTCTACACATCCTTCCCCGTAGAGGTGCAGGACAACTGGCGCTGGGACCGCAGCTACAACGTGCCGATGGACGAGATGATGCGCATCATAGACAACGCGCTGGACAACGGATATACTATCGCATGGGGCGGTGACGTATCGGAAGAAGGCTTCACACGCAAGGGTCTTGGAGTGCTCTACGACACCAAGAAGGCGCAGTCGCTCACCGGCTCTGACGCTGCCCGCTGGCTTAAACTGACAGCATCGGAGAAGAAGAGCAAGCTCGACTCGCTGGGAGTTGACGCTCCGGAAATTGTTCCCACACAGGAATACCGCCAGGAAGGTTTCGATAACTGGGAACTCACCGACGACCACGGAATGCACATCTACGGACTCGCTAAGGACCAGAACGGCAAGGAGTACTACATGGTGAAGAACTCATGGGGTGAGTATGGCGACTACAAAGGAACTTGGTATATGACCAAGGCATTCGTTGCAGGCAAGACAATGGACTTCCTCATCAACAAGAATGCCATTCCAAAGGACATACGCAAGAAACTGGGAATCTAAGAATTGAAACGTTCCGCATTATTACTTATAATTGCTGCAATTGCAGCCACATGCTTAGGAGCCAGAGGAAGACGAGTCGACTCTCTGGCTCTTGAGCGTATGTGGAAGTATGCGGCAAGCATAAAGAAGGCGGACACCACTAACGCATTAGCCGAACGGGGAGTATATATGCGCTACCGCTATCAGACGGAGCGCCGCAACATACTACTGTTGCCCGTACCCCGGCTCTACGCCATAGCACACGGACCGAGGGAGTTCGCCGGAGAGACGGTGTTCAAGATGACTGCCAACAAGGACTCTTCGGGCTACGAAGCAATAAGGCAGATGGACGTAAGCACAGTGCCGCATCACAGCAACGCCACACCGGCAATGCAGGAATACCTCTCGCCGACTATCTACGAAGAGAAGATGTTCCAAGACAAGATTCTCTCGCCGTTCTACTACCACAACCGCGTCTTCTACCGATACCAGACACGACAGATGGAGCCAGGCAGAGTCGAGATACGCTTCTCTCCCAAGCTCGACAACACTCAGCTGGTAAAGGGAAAATGCGTCGTTGACACAAGGACTGGAAGGGTCGTAAACTACCAGATGCAGGGAGAGTTCGACATGCTGCGGTTTAAGACCAATGGCGTCATGGGAAAGAAAGGGCGCAGCAGCCTTTACCCCGACCGACTCGACCTTGAGGTGAGGTTCTCACTGCTCGGGAACCGTCTGAACACGTGGTTCCACGGCGAGTTCAACCTCAAGCCGATACTACCCGACTCCGTCAGGGACAACAGAGACATGGCGCTGGCAGAGAAAGTGCGCCCCACCCCGCTACCCAAAGAGAACCAGAAGATATACAAGGCATACCAGGACTTGCACAAGGACGACACGGCAACAGTAACGGAAAACAAGGATGAACGCAGGTTGCGCCGTACCTTGGAGGATATCGGTGAAAGCCTTGTTTCCAACACCAGGAGCAGTTTCGGACGCGACGACAAGGGCAGTTTCAAGCTCTCGCCCTTCATCAGCCCGTTCTCGTTCGGCTACAACAGCAGCCGAGGCATCTACTACAAAATGAAGCTTGACTTGGGCTACGACCTGTCGCCTAATTCGCGCCTGTCGATAGAGGCACGGGGCGGATATTCGTTCAAGCAACGGCTTATATACTACTCCGTACCCCTGAGATATACCTGGAACGTACGGCGCAACAACTATGCGGAACTGGTTGTTCGCAGCGGTAACCGCATTGGTAACTCCGAAATACGCGACAGAATTAAGGAACAGAAGTCCGACGACATTGACTGGGATGCTATGGGGCTCGACTACTTCAAGGACTTCCGAATGGACCTCAACACCAACATCGCATTGTCCAAGAAGTGGGCTATTATGCCTGGCATCACGTATCACCGCAGAAGTGCCGTCAATCCAGACGGTTTTATTCTTGCAGGCAGACAATATGTCTACAACACCACCGCCCCGCGACTGGGAATACAGTGGAAACCTATGGGCGATAAAGGAGTTGTGATTACAATAGAGAACGAAACAAGCATCAAGAAGTTTCTGGGGTCTGACTTCGGCTACGAGCGAAACGAGTTTGATGCAGTATGGAAGTGTGAGTTCAAACGGATGAAGAGCCTGTCGATGCGAGGAGGACTGGGATTCTACACTTCTCGCGGCAACGAAACTTACTTCCTCGACTACACCAACTTCTCTCAGGAGAATATCCCCGGAGGCTGGAACGACAACTGGACAGGCGACTTCCAGTTGCTTAACTCCAACTGGTACAACTCTTCGAACATCTACCTCAGGGGTAACGTCACTTACGAGTCACCATTCATGCTCGTATCCAAACTGCCTTGGGTGGGTCGGTTTATCGAGATGGAGCGGATATATGTCAACCAGCTCTATGTAGAGAAAATCACTCCCTACACCGAGGTGGGCTACGGATTCACCAACCGGCTGTTCTCCACCGGAGTGTTCATGGCGCTGAAGCAAGCCTCGTGGCACGGCATCGGTGTGCGGTTCGATATTCAACTTTTTAACAGATGGTAAACCTAACAGTATATAAGGCAAGTGCAGGAAGCGGTAAGACGTTCAGACTGGCTATCGAATACATCAAGTTGCTGATAGACAATCCCAACGCCTACAGGAACATCCTGGCTGTAACCTTCACCAACAAGGCTACCGAGGAGATGAAGCAGCGCATACTGTGGCAGCTGTACGGCATCGGAGAACAACTGCCGGCATCCGAGGATTACACCAGAAAAGTATGCGAAGAACTGAATATCAGTCGCGACCAGGCAAGCCGAAAGGCTAAGGAAGCGCTGAGTCTGCTCATACATAACTACAGCTATTTCCGCGTAGGCACCATCGACTCGTTCTTCCAGAGTGTGCTAAGAAACCTGGCACGTGAACTCGACCTCACGGCAAACCTGCGCATCGAACTCAACGACACGCAGATAATGGAGCAGGCAGTTGACGAGATGATTGCCGAACTGGATGCCAAGGACCGGGTGCTGCAATGGATAATAGAATACATCGAGCAGAACATCAAGGACGACAAGTCGTGGAACGTCTTCGGGCAGATAAAGAAATTCGGGAAAACCATCTTTGAGGACACCTACAAGAAGGAGAGCAAGGAACTGAACGAGAAACTGACGACCAAAGGTTTCTTCAACCAGTACTCCAAGAAACTGAGGGATATTCGTGACGAGGCTAAATCGAGAATGGCTGAATATGCAGACAAATTCGATGAGGCTTTGGACCGAGCGGGACTGTCGGCAACCGACTTGAAGAATGGTACGAGGGGCATTTCGAGCTATTTCAACAAACTACGCTCCAATGATTTCAGCGACAAGAAATGCATCAACTCCACCCTGAGCAAGCATCTGGCAGAAGTAGAGGAATGGGCTACCAAGACAAGTCCTAATCGAGACATTATCATAAACCTGGTAGAGGACAGACTCTTCCAACTGCTTCATAATGCCGAAGCCGAACGCCAGCGCCAATGGAGGCTATATGTGTCGGCTGACGTAACGCTGAAACATCTCAATCAGCTACGACTCCTCAATTTCATCGAGAACAAGGTGCGCCGTATGAACGAGGAGGCAAACCGCTTCCTGCTCAGCGACACACAGAAACTGCTGCACGACCTTATCGATGACAGCGACTCACCATTTATCTTCGAGAAGATTGGTTCGCAACTGGAGCATATAATGATTGACGAGTTCCAGGACACCAGCACGGTTCAATGGCAGAACTTCCGCATTCTACTTTTGGAAACGCTGAGCCACCGCAATTCCAGAAACCTCATCGTGGGCGACGTGAAGCAGAGCATCTACCGCTGGCGAAACGGCGACTGGCGACTGCTCAACAACATTGAGCAGGAGTTCAACCCTGAAATTCTCAAGGTTGAGCCGCTGAAGACCAACTTCCGCAGTTCGCACAACGTGATAGATTTCAACAACCGCTTCTTCGAGCAAGCCACCGAAATAGAACTGCTGAAGGAAAAAGAGATAAACGCCGAAGAGGCTGACCAACTGGGAGCGGCATACAGCGACGTAAGACAGGAAGAACCCAAGGGAAAGGGAAACAGCGGATACGTCAGGGTGGAACTGCTCGAAGGCGAGGACTACGACAACATGATGCTCGAAAAGACAGTTGATGCCATTGACCAGCTAACCGAAGCCGGAGTGAAGCCTAACCAAATAGCCATTCTGCTGAGGTCAAACCGCCACATCCCCGAAATAGCGGAATACTTCATGCGCCAGCGACCGGAACTGAAGCTTGTCAGCGACGAGGCTTTCCGTCTCGACGCTTCGCTGGCGGTGAACATCATGGTTGGCGTCATGATGGTAGTATATCGTGAGAACGACATGCTGACGCGGGCTTTCCTGAAGAAATCATGGGACATCGACGAGATTGATACCCTCAAGTATAAGTCGCTGCCGATAAAGGAAATGACAGAGAGTATCTATCGCGATTTCCATATTGACCGCTTGCAGCAACAGAGTGCATACGTGTGTGCATTCTTCGACCAGATAACCAAATTCATTGACGACTTCGGATCTAACCTGCATCTGTTCCTTAAGGAGTGGAACGAGAGGATTTGCAAGAAGACCATTCAGAGCGACGAAGCCGATGGTATCCGACTGCTCAGCATCCATAAGTCTAAGGGACTGGAGTTCCATAGCGTCATTATCCCCTACTGCGACTGGAAACTGGAAATGGGCGGTACTATCTGGTGCCGTCCCAAGGAGGAAGACTTCAAAGACCTGCCCATTGTACCGATAGACTACAGCGCTAAACTGAAGGATTCTATCTATGCCGAGGAATACAAGCACGAGCACTTGCAGAACTGCGTTGACAACCTGAACCTGCTCTACGTCGCTTTCACACGTGCCAAGAACAACCTTATTGTCTTCGGCAAACAGAACGGCGCAGGCACGCGGAGCGAACTCGTGGAACAGGTTATCGGCGGAACAGAATACGAACTGGGACAGATTGTCGGGAACGACGGCAAAGAGCGCGAGGCTAATGCTGACACAATAAGCATCGACGTGGTGTCGAACAGCGTCCCGGCAGAGTTCAGGCAGAGCAACAAAAGCCGCGACTTCATTGAGGGTGACAGCGAGGACGAGCAGCAGAACTACATCAAGATGGGTTCCGTTCTGCACAACCTCTTCTCGAACATCAGAACAACCGACGATATTCCGGCTGCCATCCGACAGATGGAATATGAGGGAGTGCTTTACAACGACGATGTAACGGCTGAAAAACTGAAGACTTTCCTCGAGAAAAGACTCTCGTCGCCGCATGTCAAGGAATGGTTCAGCCCTAAATGGCAACTGTTCAACGAATGCACCATACTGACTACCGACGCTGAAGGTAACATGCTGGAGCGCCGTCCCGACCGCGTTATGACCGACGGAAGGCAGACCATCGTGGTAGACTTTAAGTTCGGAACGCCCAAGGACGAGTATATCATTCAGGTGCGCGAGTATATGGAGCTGCTCCGTGAGATGGGAATGCCGCAGGTTTCGGGTTATCTGTGGTTCGTTTATTCAAACAAAACTGAGGAGGTAAGACTATGAAGACATTCTTGGAACATGTTGCTGACGATATAATCACAAAACTGGGAAGTAACCTGTCCGATGTGGCAGTGGTATTCCCCAACAAGCGTGCCGCCCTCTTCCTTAACGAGTACCTGGCTCGCAAGGCGGGCAAACCCGTCTGGAGCCCACACTACATAACCATCAGCGAACTGTTCCGCCTACAGTCCCAGACTACTGTTGCAGACAACATAAAACTGATATGCGACCTGCATAAGAGTTTTGTCGGCATCACCGGTATCGACGAGACGCTCGACCACTTCTTCTCATGGGGACAACTGCTGCTGAGCGACTTCGACGACCTGGACAAGAACATGGGTGACGCCAAGCAGGTATTTGCAAACATCAGTAATCTTCACGAACTTGACGACATCAAATATCTCTCTGATAACCAGAAGAAAACGATACGTAAGTTCTTCTCTACATTTAACGAGGAACACGAGACCGAACTTCGCCAGAAGTTCGGTCAGTTGTGGAGCCGTTTCGCCGACATCTACAACGATTTCAGGGAAAGACTGAAGCAGCAGAACATCGCCTATGAGGGTATGCTCTACAGGGAGGTTGCCGACAAAGAACAACTGTCGATGCCGTTCCGCAAATACATCTTCGTGGGATTCAACATGCTTCAGAAAGTGGAGCAGACACTTTTCAAGAAACTTCAGAAAGAAGGCAAGGCGATGTTCTATTGGGATTTCGACACCTACTATCTGAAAGGCAACAACGAGGCAGGACATTTCATCAAGGACTATCTCGGAAAGTTCCCCAACGAACTCGACATCACCAACGCCGAGATTTATGACAACCTGGAAAAGGAGAAGGAAATCACCTATATCAGCGCCCATACCGAAGACATTCAGGCACGATATATCAACGAGTGGATACGCCAGAACAACCGCGACAAGGACGGCAGGCGGACAGCCATCGTCATGTGCGACGAGAAACTGCTGACAACGGTAATTCACTGCCTGCCCGAGACCGTCAACGACGTGAACATCACGTCAGGCTATCCACTGAAATACACCACGGTGGGCACGAAAATCATTCAGGGCATTCGCAACAACAGCGTGAAGGACCTGATAAAGAAACTGCTCGACAGCAGGGACGAACTGGTAAGCGGTGAGGAGAATTCCGTAAACAGGCAGCTCGATGCCGAGGCTCTCTTCCGTGCATACTCACTGCTCAACCGTATCGACTCGCTGATTGATGCGGGCGACCTCAATGTCAGCCAGGCAACCATGCAGCGCCTCTTGTCGCAACTCGTCGGCGCCACTACTATTCCTTTCCACGGAGAGCCGGTGAAGGGAATACAGATAATGGGTGTGCTGGAAACAAGAAACATCGACTTCGACCACGTGCTACTTCTTTCGTGCAACGAAGGTAACATGCCCAAGGGGCTCAACGACTCTTCATTCATTCCTCATTCCATCCGCAAGGCTTTCGAACTCACCACCGTTGAGCATAAGACATCTATCTATTCCTACTACTTCCACCGACTTATTCAGAGGGCAAAGGATGTAACAATACTCTACAACAACTCCACCGAGGATGGAAACACGGGCGAAATGAGCCGCTTCATGCTCCAACTGCTTATCGAAAGCCGCCATAAGATCGGGCAATTCTCACTGCTTGCAGGTCAGAACCAGCAACTTGCGCTGCCTTCGGCAATTGAAAAGGACGAAGAGATACTCCGCCTTCTGAACGAAAAGACAAGCATCTACCCCACTTCCATAAATCGTTATCTGCGCTGTCCGCTCCAGTTCTACTATCGTGACATCCGTGGACTCGACGAACTGGAGGACGATGAGGAGGGTGCCATCGACAACCGGGCATTCGGAAACATCTTCCACAAAGCGTCCGAACTGATGTATAAGGACCTGGCACAGAGAGTCAACCACGAAGCATTCTCGGCTTCAGACCTTAACGTCTTTGACGAGCACCCCGAACTTATTGAATTGACAGTAGATAAGGCTATCCGTGAGGAACTCTTCGACGGCACGCCGACGATGCCACAGCTCAACGGCATGCAGACAATCAACCGCGAAGTCATCATACACTATCTTCACCGGCTTATCGACATCGACAAGCAACTTGCGCCATTTAGCATTCTCGGAACCGAAAAGAATGTTTCGTCGAAGACAATAATACGAACCTCAAACGGAGAACGGGAAATCACTATCGGAGGATTCATAGACCGGTTGGACCAAGTGACAGACCCCACAACCAGGGAGACGCGAATACGTGTAGTGGACTACAAGACCGGTTCCCGAGCCCTTGTAAAACGGGTGAACGACATAGAGGAAGTGTTCAATCCGGAGATGATTCGCGAGAAACACACCGACTATTATCTTCAGACCATGCTCTATGCCACGATGGTGCGAAACAGCCGCGAGTATAACCCCGACGAACTTCCCGTCAGCCCTGCCCTACTCTTTATCCAGCATGCCACAGGCGACGACTACGATCCCACCCTCGCCATAGGAAAAGAGAAAATAACGGATATAAGAAACCTCGAAGCAGAGTTCAAAACCGGCATCTCCCGAGTCCTCTCCGAAATCTTCGAACCCCACGCAGCCTTCAACCCGACAGAAGACCGGCGCAACTGCTCCACCTGTCCCTTCTACCAACTCTGCTTCAGGTAGAAGTGTTAGAAACAAAATATTCGGAATTGCTTTCGCAGTTCCGATTTTTGTTTATGATTGAAATATTGCAAATAAAATTCCCAATTTTCTTTTCCGTTTCTCAATTTTTGTTTATATTTGCAAGCGGTATCGGGGAAATGTGTTGCTTAGCTTCACTGAAAATCCCGTACCGATGATGCATTAGCTTGTTATTTCGCACTTAGCCGAAAAGACCTCGGAAATCTTATTTGGAATAGTTCGAGATAGAAGCAAAGGGAAACCTTAGAAGGTAATTCCTTGTCACCAAAGAAGGCTATGCACACGCTTATGGCGTGGTGCATTCATTAGCCTTACGTCGTGTGGCGATGACGGCGACGGTGGTGGCGGTGGCACCAGCTTGTCTTCTAAGAATTTACTTGGCATTTGGTGGGTAAGTTTAGGCTATAAAGATTATGACTCCAATGGTGAATCACTGGGATATTGGCCAAGTTATATAAATCCACTTGATAAACTTGGAATAGAATATATTAAATTTACAGACAGGTCAGCAACTATGGATGACGGAAGTCAGGGATATGTTTTGGAAGCCGAAACAACGGATGGTAACATCCAATATTATACTTGGCAACTTGATGGCAACAAAATAAAAGGCTCACTTATATCAGGAGAAATAGAATGGAAATCATTGGCTGAGACAATTCGATTTATTAAAGTTAAATTTACCACACCTAATATGCCATCAGAAGCTGCCTATTGTGCTTATGATATTAGTTATGTATGGATTGGTAAAAATGATTTTGTCGGAACATGGAAGGGCACTAATGATTCTTGGGAATTCTATTATTACTTTAACGAGGACGGAACTGGTTGGGGAGAAGGCTATAGTAGGGCTGGCAGCGAGATGCGCTGGGAGTTCACCTATACCTTTACCGAAGGTAATGAAGAAGGAGTCGCAAAATGCGTAGGAGCCAGTGGATATGCAGGATTTGATGGTGAGGTGAATTTGAACAACAAATTCGAAGCAACCTTTGTACTCGGAAATCATGGAAAAACTCTCACGGGAGGCGATTTCTCAAATGTAGAATTCAAACGAGTCAATTAAAAAACATAACAACATAATTCATTTTAGAGTGCACGCCGGACTTAGGTGTGCACTCTAATTTTTAGGTTCCTCCAATTTCTATTTTTTAATTTTAGGTTTGCTTTCCCCGTAGGCGCCGATTTTCAATTCCGCGTTAGTGCGGAACGGATTCGCTGTGCGAACAATGAAAATTGGGAAAATCAATCCACTACTCAGCTGTTAGTTATGGTTTGGCGCAACCATGATACTGGGTCGGTGTAACGATGATTATTGGTCGGTCCGAGTATTATATAGGTTTGGCGGGAAATTCTCTAGAGAATTTGCTTCCGAGGTTATTCCATAGTCGAACCGAGGTATAAGCATTACGATGAATTCTCTAGAGAATTTCCCGCCGAGGTTATGGTTTACTAAAACCGAGGTTATTCCTCGGTTGAAGCGAGGTTACGGCTCGCTGCCAGAGAGGTTACGGCTCGCTTCGGGAGAGGTTACGGCTCGCCTCGAAGCGCAAATCATTTCGTTACATGAAAATTTTCGCATAAAAGGGTGTTAGGGTGTCAAACCCTCTGTTTATCGGGCTTAGAGTTGCGCACCCTAGGGTGCAAGGGTGTTGCGAGGGTGTGGTACCACACCCTTACCACACCCTTACACCCCGGGGTGTACGTCCGAAACGCCCTGTACGAAAGGGTTTGACACCCTGACACCCTTCGTGGCCGTTTTTTATAGCTCTGAGAAGGTACGGCGGTGATGGGCGTAATACTGCCAGAGGATGCTAAAAGTGGTGCGCTCGGGAACGCGCTGCACTACCCTACTCTCCTGTAGGCGACGGCGCTCCTCACGATACTGGGGAACAATGCGGCGGAAGTCGCGGCGGGCACGATAGATAGCACGAAAATCACCCCAGTTGCGATTGACAAGAAGAGTTTGCCAGGCAGCAACATAGTCGAGCAGCCAACGCATAATCATAACCTTGCGCAATTCGTTGTCGGGCAGGCACTTGTAGAGCATCGTAAGGTTGTTGCGGAAATTAAGATAGGTCTTACGCGGATTGCCCTTGGGCAGAGTGCCTCCGCCGAGATGATAGACTTGGCTGTCGGGAATACACATTATCTTGCGTCCCTTAAGGCGCAGACGCCAGCAGAGGTCTATCTCCTCGTTGTGGGCAAAGAAGCGCCCGTCGAGTCCGTCGGCATCCCAATAGTCCTTGGCGCGCACCAGAAGACAGGCACCAGTAGCCCAGAGTATTTCCTGAGCATAGTCGTACTGACCGTTATCGTGCTCCACGGTGTCGAATATCCTGCCGCGACAGAAGGGATAACCGTATTTGTCTATAAACCCGCCGCAAGCCCCTGCATACTCGAATGAATCTTTGTCTGTCCATGAAAGGAGCTTGGGTTGGCATGCTGCCACTTCGGGATGATTGTCCATGTGTTCGATGAGCGGATCGAGCCAGTAATGAGTCACCTCGACATCACTGTTTAGAAGGACATAGTAGTCGTAGTTCGAGTGTGCGGGGGTACGGGGGTACGGAGGTACGAGATTTGAAGGTGCGTCATTAAGCATTTTAAGCGCGCGGTTGTATCCTTCTGCAAAACCGTAGTTGCGGTCGAGCACAATGGTCTGCACCTCGGGGTGATGCTCACTGAGCCATTGGAGCGAGTCGTCGGTAGAGGCATTGTCGGCAACGATCACGTCGGCATCGTCGCGCGAATATTCAAGTACGGAGGGAAGATACTTTTCGAGCATCTTCCTTCCGTTCCAGTTTAATATTACTACCGCGCAGTTTTTCACTTTCAATAATCAATTTTCAATAATCAATACTCACCCCACGCCTTGATGTCGATGTCGTCGAGACTTACCTTGCAGAAAGCATTGATGAATGCCGACGCCAGACGGCTGTTGGTAATCAGCGGCACGTTAAGGTCGATGGCGGCACGGCGAATCTTGTAGCCGTTGGTAAGCTCGTGAGCACTGAGGTTCTTCGGGATGTTAACCACCATGTCTATCTCGTGGTTGTGGAGCATGTCGAGAGCTTGGGGCTTAGCCTCAGGTTCTGAGGGCCAGTGAACGAGAGTATTCTTAATGCCGTTCTCCTCGAGATAGCGGCTCGTGCCGCCTGTGGCATAAAGCTCGTATCCGTGTTCAACGAGCTGACGCGCAGCATCGAGCATCTCCGCCTTCTGCTTAGCTGTACCCGTAGAGAGGAGTATGCGCTTCTTAGGTATTCTGTGTCCTACTGAAAGCATGGACTTAAGAAGTGCCGTATTGGTGTCGTCGCCAAGACATCCCACCTCTCCGGTTGACGCCATATCCACTCCAAGAACGGGGTCGGCTTTCTGAAGGCGGTTGAACGAGAACTGCGACGCCTTGATGCCGACGTAGTCGAGGTCGAAAAGGTTCTTATGCGGCTTCTCGACAGGCAGACCGAGCATCACCTTGGTAGCCAGTTCGATAAGGTTTATCTTGAGAACCTTCGACACGAAGGGGAACGAACGGCTGGCACGCAGGTTGCACTCGATAACCTTAATGTCATTATCCTTGGCAAGGAACTGTATGTTGAACGGTCCGCTGATATGCAACTCCTCGGCAATCTTGCGGCTGATAATCTTTATTCGGCGAACGGTCTCGACATAGAGCTTCTGCGGCGGAAACTGGATAGTAGCGTCGCCAGAGTGGACTCCCGCAAACTCGATGTGCTCACTTATGGCATAGGCAATAATCTCGCCGTTGCGTGCCACAGCGTCCATCTCAACCTCTTTGGCGTGCTCGATGAACTGGCTGACAACGACGGGATGGTCCTCGCTGACATTGGCTGCGAGTTGGAGGAATCGCTCCAGTTCTTCCATATTCGAACATACGTTCATCGCTGCTCCCGAGAGGACATAAGAAGGACGAACCAAAACGGGGAAGCCAACCTTGTCGATGAAGTCATGGATGTCGTCCATAGAAGTGAGGGCGCTCCATGCCGGCTGGTCGATGCCGTTTCGTCCCAGCATGCTCGAGAACTTGGCGCGGTCCTCTGCCCCGTCGATGTCCTGAGCGCTTGTACCGAGAATGGGCACGTGCTGCTCGTCGAGACGTACGGCGAGATTGTTGGGGATCTGACCGCCAGTGGAGACAATCACTCCGTGAGGCTGCTCCAGGTCGATGATGTCCATAACGCGTTCAAAGGTCAGTTCG
>JAFTFC010000146.1 GCA_017449725.1 Prevotella sp.
TCTGGCAGAAGGACAAGGTGCCGACTCCGACGAGACATTCAGTTTTATCACCAGTGAGTTTACCGACCCAGTTGATCCGTCTACCAACTACACCAGTCCAACGACACCAAATATTGAAAACAAACCGCTGTACTGGCGCATGGACAAGTCGAAGGTGGAGAACATACAGCAGGTGATGCTCCAAGAGAGAGATGTCGACAACACTACACTCGACTATAACCTGCAAGTACTTCCATACGAACCGACGAAGTACGAGGATGTGCGTTTCGTAATCAAACGCGACGACCAGATAGACAATGACGGAACCACGAACACCTATCTCGGTAAGTACCCTGATGCATTTACTCCTCTTGTTAATCCTACTCCAGAGCAGGCATCCGCAAGAGCAGCAGAATCACAAGAACGTTCGCGCTTCATCGACAACCTGTCCTCAGGCTACGTCCGCATGTACTCTTCCGTCAGCGACCGCTTGTTCGTCAAGGGCGACCACATCACACTTGCCGACTTGCCGGTGGAAATAAGACGTCAGTTCTGCGACTATAATATGTATAGTGACGACTACCGTACCGAGGGTGAGATAGCCTCACTACCCTATTGTCCGATACGTGGAGAAGTGCAGCGCGACGGCGAAGGCAACATCGTCTACAACGACCAGGGTAAGGCGATGTACAACTTCTATGCGGTCAATCCTGAAACTGGAGCTGTCATCATGGTAGGTTCTCCGGGAAATCAGACACCGCAAGGTGCACCTCCCCAGACCATCTATATCAAGTACACCGTTACCACCGACAAGTTCCTGAAGAAGAGACCTACTGTGGCTGAGGTAGAGGATATGATTGCTAACAACGACCATGTTTACTTTATGGACTTCGCCGATCCCAACCTACTGAAGGGAGAGGAGATAGCCTACAACAACGGACACCACGCATACTTCTCTCCAGATGCTACGTTCAAGGACCTAATCGGTTCGCTGCATGGGGACGTACAGGCAGAGAAAATGAAGTGGAACGGCAGCACGTTTGTATACGATACCGACCAACCATTTAACTACTGCCAGTATAAATCCACGAGCAACCGTATGGAAACGGTTCCCGAGAACCTAAAATGGTACTTTGTCGGCGACCCGTACAAACTGCAGGTGTATAACACGCAATACGTATTACTCAACAACGAACCAGAGGGCAACCTATGCCGTTTCGATCCGACGGAGACATCGTTCCAGTTCGTGGTTGACTGCGTACATTTCCGCGCGCCCGACCCATCTTTCATAGACGAGAGAAAGACTCTTATATATACCGACAGCGAAGGCAATCCAGTGGAGATAGACAACCCCAACTACGGCAAGCCGTATTACACCGACTTCTACTGGGAGGTGGTGCCGGCAGCAACAGACGATCCAGACGCTTTTGCACTGCGCTTCCGGGATGACAACCAGATTCTGGGTTACCGCGACGTGTTCTATTATCTGGCTCACGACGGTATAAAGCGAACCTACCGCGAAGCACAGAGCGACAATCCAAAGGCGTACGGCATCAACCTAAGTTACGACCCGGAGAATGCACTCACTATGAAGGGTAAGTACAAGGGTTACCATGCCGCCAACGACGAGAATTGTGTAATCCGCCTGATGCATCCGACTAAGATTTACTTCTCAGCATACAAAGAGACATACAGCGGCGACCCGGTAGTACTAGAAGAACTTTCTGAGTACTATGGACTTGGAGAGACGATAAAAGAAGTGCCGCGTCATTTGCAGCGCAAGTTCGTGGCATACGACAACCTGCAATACCAGAAGAACGGAACTACAACGTGGTACGATGGAACTTTCCCATTCACACTGGAAAAGGCAAGTGCATTCAATCTGGAGAACTGTGCAATTACAGATCCTATACACACAAAAGCCAATGGATGGGTGTTCAAGGACACCGATAGCGACGGCGACCCGACAAAATGCCGTGCTTCGTTCAAGTTCCGCGTAACATACGAACTCGAAGATATTACCAAGGATGGTGTTCATCTCTTCACCACTCCGGCAGAGTTCTCTAACCCGTCAGTACAACCTCAGTGGCTCGATGTCACTGTGGGCGGTAACCACTGGTTGTTCTACGACAAAACGCGCGTAGATAACGACAAGGACAGTCCTACTTTCCGTGAGGAGAACGATACCCTGCACATCATATCTTATCCGACGACGAGTGGAGTAGGAATGACAAAAACTGGATGGGACATAGGAATCAAGGGACTCCATTGGGCATTCATCGGCGATCCTTATAAGTTTACCATCATCAATCGCCGCCGCTGGGAAGACAACGGTCAGCCACGAACGGCAGGAACCGACAAGAACTTCTGGCTCGGAACAGGCTACGGACAGGCATCAGGAGAGACTGGTAATCCGTGGTATAACTATACCCGACTGGGAGATACCGATGCAAACCGCGTCTATGGAGAGAACGGTAGCGGAGGAAACGAAGCCAATGGTAACACGCTGTGGGGACTCGTTATGTGTAAGACTGGTGGCGACAGTGACTACTTCATCCGCACCTCATCACAGAAAATCACCAAAGTCAGCGATCTTGTGGGTGACTATGGCCACAACGACTCGCGCAATATGACAAACGACTACCTGCGCATGGTATATAAGGACTTTACCAACCTCAACGGGTCTGCAAATCCTGCAAAGAGCAGTTTTACCCTTGAGACCTTTAACCTCGAAACACTTACTAAGGACATAGCGAAGGCTGACATCCGTACTGCTGTCGCAGAGGACGAAGACCATGCTAACAACGACTGTTTCGATGCAAACGTGCGTATTTACAATACCAATGGAGAACTGAAGGCATCGCTTAAGCATGTCGAACTGAAGTATGACGATGTATTCAAGTCTATTCCGGCAACCATCAAACGCTACGGATGCAACTACATCGAGTGCTACCAGATTTCTTATGACGGATTCAATACCACCGACTTGGCAACTGAAAGTGGAAAGAACAGTAAGCGCACTGCCATTAACACACTGCTGCAGAGTCTGGGTAACTTCACAGGAGACAATAAGATTGGTACTCTTACAGAATTCACCCAGGACGGTGTAGGTAATCTCAATGCTGCGAAGATGATTCGCGACGAGAACACCCGTAAATACTACGAAATAGCATACGTTTATACCGTGGAAGACGATATTGCCAAGTACTTCACCTCAGAAGAGAATGCCAGTCAGAATGACTACTACTGGACAAACGCCAGTTACCAGTGGGATCAGATATACCGCGGTTCCAACGTCCGAGTAGTTTCCTACGAATCGGTCTTCGATCACTATGAGTACAACGCTGACGGAAAGATTGTCAACGAAGTGTACAAACAGGTTGAGAAGGTAGAATACAAATCCGGTGAACAGATTTCCACTCCCGCCTACGGATGGCTCAACAGCCATGACGGTTACTCGCAGGCATACGGAGACGAACTGACACAGCAGGAAGACAACGACCAAAAGTGGGCGTTCGTAGGAGATCCATACGACTTTGAACTGAAGAACTACAGCCAATATCTCGTGAATAACAACTCAGCACTCTACTACAATGAGTCTACCGGCATAAATGCCTCGAACGTGGAGAAGAGCCACTGGGCTATTGTTCAGGGACTACAGAAAACAGCTATCGTCAACGGAGCCACCAGGAACGTCTATACCGATGCTTCAGGAAACACCGTTTATGAGGCTACCACAAATGGTGTAGCCAACACTCCGGTTTATGTCTACTATCTGGCACTTATAGATGACGACGAGATGAGTTCCACATACGGAACTGCTATACAATTCGTAAGCTTCGACCGTGCTACAGATAGCGCAGACTTGCCCAAGGAAGAACAGTATCTGAAACTGCAGGGCGGAGTGCTTGACAACGACCCAACGGGAA
>JAFTFC010000147.1 GCA_017449725.1 Prevotella sp.
TATCTGCTGAGGTGTCTGGTAGAGCCATTCTCGTACGGGTAAGATGTCTTCCCAAGGCTTCTCGCAGGTCTTCGTGGTTTGAGTATTGTCGCTATCATCAGCCATTCTCGAATAGGCGGTCATGTAGACAGCCGTTCCGGCAATGGGCCACGAACCGACACCGCCACCCATACGGTCGCGGATTTCGCCGCCAGTACCTGTAGAGGCTCCGTTGAAGGGCTCCACGGTAGTAGGGAAGTTGTGGGTTTCTGCCTTGAGCGATATGACGCTCTCGATGTCTTTCACCTCGAAATAATCGGAGGTGGACTGGTCTTTAGGCGCAAACTGCTCGATGACTGGTCCCTGGGCAAAAGCAACATTGTCTTTGTATGCGGAGAGAATCTTATTGGGATTTTCCTTAGTGGTCTTCTTTATCATGGAGAAGAGAGAGTTCTCCATCTCCTTGCCGTCGATGATGAATGTGCCGCCGAAAATCTTATGGCGGCAGTGCTCGGAGTTTATCTGCGCAAAGCCGAAGATTTCGGAGTCGGTCAGCGGTCTGCCGTTCTGCTTCTCCAGTCCATGAAGATACTCAATCTCCTCGGGTGACAGGGCGAGTCCTTCTTGTTCGTTGTACTCTTCCAGATTGTCGACATATTTTATCGGTTCCGGTTTTATGTTTACGGTGAAGATATCTTGGTCGATACCGTTGTACATGCGCTGAAGCATGGGGTCGTGGTCAGCCTCTGCACTGTCCACGGGGAAGTATTCCTCAATACGCGAAATGCCGCCGAGTCCCATGTTCTGGGTAATCTCCACGGCATTGGTGCTCCACGGTGTTATCATCTCACGGCGTGGCCCCACGAAGTTTCCACTGAGGGCTTTCTCTTCCATTAGTGTTGCATCACCGTACAACCAACAAAGTTCCTGAATTTCCTGCTCACTGAGATTATGGTCAACGTCTGTGGCTATAATACTCTTCTGAGGTGTAGCGAATAAGTATATCATGTCTTTAAATCTTGATTTCAAAATTTGAGTGCAAAGGTAATAAGAATTGGTTAAAAAACCATAAACGAAAGCAACATTTTTATTTTATTTGCGTCTAATCAGTACATTTGCAACGATAATTCACTAAAAAGAAAGGAATAGAGTATGAAAAAGAACGTGTTATTCATAGCACTGGCAGCAGGAGTGTTAACCCTTAGCAGCTGTGCAAGCAAGAAGAGTCTGGTGGCTTGCCAGACGGAGAACAAGGAACTCACCGGAAACCTGCAGACAACGAAAGAGCAGCTGGCGGCTACCAATGCCCGCATGACTTCGCTCGAGGAGCAGCTGGCAGAGGCTAAGCGCAACAACTCGGCACTGCAGAGGGCTCTCGACAAGAGTCTTACGAATACCTCGCAGAACAATGTGTCTATAGAGAAGCTCGTAGACCAAATCAACGAGTCAAACCAGTATATCCGCCACTTGGTGGAGGTGAAGTCGAAGTCTGACTCGCTGAACATGGTTCTTACTAACAACCTTACCCGTTCACTCTCCAAGGAGGAACTTAGCGAGGTTGACGTGCAGGTTCTCAAGGGTGTTGTCTATATCTCGCTTGCCGACAATATGCTCTATAAGAGCGGTTCCTATGAGATTAACAGCCGTGCATCACAGACGCTGTCTAAGATTGCCAAGATTATCAAGGACTACAAGGACTATGATGTGCTTATCGAGGGTAATACCGACGATGTGCCTATCTCGCGCGAGAATATCCGTAACAACTGGGACCTCTCGTGTCTGCGCGCTTCAAGCGTAGTTCAGGCTCTACAAAACGAATATGGCGTGGATCCCAAGCGACTTACTGCCGGCGGACGCGGCGAGTACAACCCCTTGCAGCCCAATACAACAGAACTGGGTAAGCAGCGCAACCGCCGCACCCAGATAATTATCACTCCGAAACTTGACCAGTTCATGGACCTTATCGACAAGGCTCCGGAGAAATAGTTATCGATTTGAGGAGTTACGGACGTATTCCTCAAACTGCTCGCGGTCGCCGTTGAAGACGTTGATGTCTACCTGAGGAACAATTCCGCTGACACGACCGTCGGGGCATAACTGCCAGAACAGCAATCTCACATCAGGTCTGTATTCGCCATAGCGCGCAATCCAGACCTGATATTTCTTTTTCAGGTCGGGGGCATCGTCGAGATATTTCCTAACGAACATCTGGCTGATGTAGAGAATCGGGCGATGACCGGTGCGCTGCTCTACTATGTTCAACCATGTGCGAACAGCCTTGAACAAAGCCTCGGTGCCTCCCATGGCTGCTATCTGTCCTGCCGACGGCTCTATGTCGAGCACAGGCGGGAAGTCGTTCTTGGTTATCTTGGCAACGCTCAGGAAGTGTGCCGCCTGTTCCTTGCCGCTGCTCTTAGTGGAGAAAAAGTGATAGGAACCGCAGGGTATGCCGTGGCGATGCGCCTCCCGATAGTCGGCGTCGTAGTACGAATTGGTAACAGTGGTGCCTTCGGTAGCCTTGATGTAGCAGAAAGACACGGGGTAGTCTACCTTACCGCTGCTCTTCTGCTTGCTTATCGAGCCAAGACTGGTTATGCGCAGGTTCTTCCAGTCTATCTTATAGCGCCTGCGTCCCTGCTCGTGCTGATAGCGGGCAATGTCTATTCCGTAGATGCGCTCTTGGCTGTGGAGCATCCTCTCACCTCGGTACTTGTCGTCTTTCCATTCTCCCACACGGACTTTTCCAGTGGAGTCAACGGCAAATCCGAAACCGTTGCGCATGCCGTTTTCCCACATTCCATCGTAGAAGTTGCCGTTGATGTCTTTCCAGACGACATGACCGCTGTCCGTGTTGCCCGTGATGCTGACGGTCTTGTGAGGCATAGCCTTGCTGCGTATAACGTCTTCGATGAAATCGTCGTTTACTATATTATTGTATAGTACGTATGCACTGTCGGGGGTAGTCTTGTCGGCAGTACGTATCATTTGCCGATGGTTCTCCACTTCCATCTCTGATATTTCGCATGGGATGCGTTTGCCGTTGTAAAGCAATGTGTACTTACGGCGAAGTTCGATGCTTATGCGCTTCTTGTAGTCTATCGAACGAAGAACGGCAAGCGCCTGGCTGACGTCCTCGCGAGCCTCTATCATGTCGGCGGCGTATGAACCCACATTGTTGTAGCCGGCGTCGGTAACGCTGTGGCGGTCCATATAGTAGTCCAGTTCGTCAGTTTTCCACGACAACTGGGCGCTGTCGGCACAGAGCTTCGCTATGTTTTGGTCCAGCGTGCTCTTTATGTCGTTGTTCAGCAGTGCTAACCGGTTGATAATGGCTGTGTCCGGATTGGCTGTCATGATGCGACCTCCGCAGTGGGGCAGAAGCAGGTATTTGCTCACCCAGCATCCGCGCAGTTTCTGTGTCTCCAGTTCCAGAGAATCGGGCGACAGCGCCACCTGGTTAGGATTGAAGTTGCGGTCAATGCCGGATATGTATAGTATGGGCTTGCCGTCCTGAGTCACAGCATAATAGCGCTGATATTCTATCTCCACAACTGCGCGTTGCTGCTGATACTCTCTTGGCGGCAGGAAAGGGAAGACAAAAAGAAAAAAAATCGCTGCTAACACAACTGTTAGCAGCGCTATCTTAGTCAATCTCTTCATCTGCTTCGTAACCTCCCATTTCGCGAATAGCATTCTTCAGCATCGTGTGCTGACGATAAAGGTGGTTGACTGCCTCCTCGCCCTTGGTGTAGTCGTGCATAGGCGACTTGAGGAAGAAACTGAGGAACCTCTGCGTACCCCATCTTCCGGCACGTGCAGCTAAGTCTATCAAGAGGCAGAGGTCCAGACAAACAGGAGCTGCCAGAATAGAGTCGCGGCAGAGGAAGTTGATCTTTATCTGCATCGGATAACCCATCCAGCCATGTATGTCTATGTTGTCCCACGACTCCTTATTGTCGTTGCGCGGAGGATAGTAGTTGATGCGCACCTTGTGATAGTAGTCGGTGTACAGGTCGGGCTGCTCCTCGGCTTTCAGAATGGTCTCCAGGGTCGACAGTTTCGACACTTCCTTGGTGTGGAAGTTAGCCGGCTCGTCAAGCACCAGTCCGTCCCTGTTGCCTAAGATGTTCGTCGAGAACCATCCGTCAAGTCCTAAGCAGCGGGTACCGATAATTGGTGCAAAGCCGCTCTTCACCAGCGTCTGACCCGTCTTGAAGTCCTTGCCGGCAATAGGCATCTTGGTCTTTTCTGCCAACTCCCACATGGCGGGGATGTCTACCGTCGTGTTGGGAGCTCCCATCACAAACGGACAACCCTCTGTCAGTGCGGCGTAGGCGTAGCACATCGATGGTGCCACGTGCTCACGGTCGTCCGCTTTCATCGCTTTCTCCAGCGCAGCCAGCGTTCCGTGATATTCCATCTCCACAGGAACATATATCTCCGTAGATGCAGCCCATAGCACCACGACGCGGGCGCACTGCTTCTCCTCACGGAAGCGGCGAATATCCTCGCGTAGCATCTCCACCATCTCCCAACGGGTGGGGATTCGGGTTCCCCCTCCTTGGGAGGGGGTTAGGGGGAGGCTCTTTACGTTCGTTCCGTCAAGCCGCTTGGCGTAATCCTTATCGAAAGCAGCCTTCATTGGTGTTATCGCCTCCAGCTCTTCCTTTACCGGCTCGATGTCTTCACGCTTCAGCACTTCCGCATACACCGCTGCCTGATATGAGTTCTGAGGGTAAACGTCCCATGTGCCGAACACAATGTCGTCAAGCCCTGCCAACGACACTATATCCTTGTAGTGCAGATACTTCTTCGCATCTCCTCTTCCTACTCTTATCTTGTCATATTGTGTCATGGCTCCCACGGGTTTTGTCAGCCCCTTGCGCGCCATCAGCACACCGGTCATAAACGTTGTGGCAACCGCTCCGTTGCCCACCACCATGATTCCTAATCTGCCTTCAGCAGGCTTAACTTTTATCTCCATATTTGTGTTTGTTTTTCTTGCGTTTTTAAGATTTACCCTGCAAAAGTAAGCATTTTTTTGTAAACAACGCTACTTTTCAAAAAAATATTATTAAATTTGCACGCAACTTATGAAAACTACTATCGGGCTTAAGCTCCATAATGTCACCCTACATGACGGCACATATCCCTTCATGTCCTCCCAGAATATCTTTGTCGACGGACTCAAGAGCGACCCCGACACCCTTCCACTCTGGATAGCAGACATGGACTTTGCTGTCGCACCCCAACAGGTTATATATACTACCGGAGTCGTGCCCGCTCGTCTATCGTAAAGATACATACACCATCGACTTCGACGACTTCGAGCAACGCTGTGCCGACCCCAAGACGCGCGTCTTGGGGTCGGCAATCCCCACAATCCGGCAGGGCGCGTGTGTGAACTGACCATGCCCGGTTATGAGTACACACCCTTCGCTTCCATTAGCGACGAGTTTGCCGAGAACAGCGCCGTATGCATAGCACCCACCAAGGCGTTCAACATCGCCGGGCTGCAGATAGCCAACATCGTCGTGAGAAGTCCGCGCTATCGGCGACGCATCGACCGAGCCATCAACATTCACGAGAACTGCGACGTTAACCCCTTCGGAGTACTCGCACTACAGGCAGCATACAACCAGTGCGAAGA
>JAFTFC010000148.1 GCA_017449725.1 Prevotella sp.
CAATGTTTACCTGCTTCATCCATCAGACTCAACGGTCATCGGTGGAGGCGTGAGTAATGAGGCTGGCGTTTTCGTCATCCCCTACGAGCAAGAAAGAGTCCTTGCGCGCTTCTCCTTTGTCGGATACAAGACCGTCTATCGGCTCTGCCATCAGCCTAATGTTGGCACAATACGGATGCAGCCAGACAACTACACATTGAACGGGGTAGTTGTGCAGGGTGAGCGTCCAAAGGTTGTCCTTCAAGGCAACTCGCTGATGATGAACATTGAAGGCACCGTGATGGAACGATTAGGTACTGCAGAAGACGTACTTACACGTGTTCCAATGATAGCCAAACGGGGTGAGGGTTTCGAAATCTTAGGCAAAGGAGCACCGCTCATTTATCTGAACAACCGCAAACTGACCGACCTGCAAGAACTGAGAAACATACAATCGGACTTTATCCGCAGTGTAGAAGTCATTCAGAATCCTGGTGCCCGCTATGATGCATCGGTCAATGCCGTCATCATCATCCGCACCAAACGGGCAGCAGGCGAAGGTCTTGGTGTTGAATTGTCATCGTGGTCACGCAGTGGGCGTGGTTTTGCCAATAATGAGCGCATCAACCTGACCTACCGCACAGGCGGTTTGGAACTCTTCGCCAACCTCTTCGGAGCCTATAACAGAAGAAAGAGCCTGGGCGAGTTCGAACAGACCATCTTTGCCGACACACTATGGGTGATTAACAATAAGCAGAAGAATCATGTTCGCAATCCATTCCTTGAAGGACGATTCGGTTTCAACTACCAAATCAATGATAGTCACTCTTTCGGCGGCTTCTACCAGAACACATACGACTATGTGAAGACCCGCAGTGAGTATGATGATGACCTACAGGCCGACGGAGTGGCATACGACCACTTGCAAAACAGCAGCGTCAGACGGGACAAGAACACCCCCATTCATCAGGCTAATCTTTATTACACAGGCAAAGTGGGTCAACTCAGCATCGACTTCAACGCCGATTATACTTCCCGCAGACAGCAGAGTCGCAATCAGCAGCAGGAACTCAGCACCGAGTACGATGACCGCGATGTGAATACCGAAAGTCAGACGCGAAGTAACATGTTTGCCGAAAAACTCTTCGTTACTCATCCGCTATGGAAAGGCCAGATTGAGGTTGGCGAAGAATATACCAGTACCCGTTGGAAAAGCAGTTTCGACAATCAGGAGGGATACATTGCCAACAGCAACAACGAGCAGCACGAAAGCAACATTGCTCCCTTCATGGAACTGCGCCAGCGTCTGGGACGCTTCCAGTTGTCTGCTGGCCTGCGCTATGAACATGTAGAATCAGAGTACTTCGTGAGTGGTCAGCGTCGTGATGAGCAATGCCGTACCTATGATGACTTCTTCCCGTCTTTTTCTGTTTCCACGTCAGTGAAGGATCTTCAGCTTTCTTTAAGTTATGCAAAGCGTACAACGCGTCCTTCATATTGGCAGTTGAGTAGCGATGTTATCTACGAAAGCCGCTTGAACAGGCAGACTGGTAATCCCTTTTTGAAGCCTGTCAAGTATCATAATTATAACATGAGCGTGATGTGGAAGTGGGTCTATCTGATGACAAACTTCTCACATTGTGTTGACCCTATTCTCTATACAGCAGGCAGTTTGGAAGAGGACTCGAAAGTAAACTTTGTGACCTACAAGAACTATGACCATGCCGACTGGCTCACCATTACGCTCGGAGCACAGAAGAACATCAAGTTGGGTCAAGTAACCTGGACGCCGCAGTACAATGTCATGCTAATGAAACCTTGGTTCAAATCCACATTTCTTGACAAGGAGAAGAGTTTTAACCATCCGATGCTGGCACTACAGTTAAATAACATTGTCACGCTGCCTCACGAATGGCTTCTGCAAGCCGATTTTATGATGCATACACATGGATATCAGCAGAATGCTTGGTTTGACTGTACTCAATCCGTGCTTTCAATCAGCATCAGCAAAGACTTCCTGCAACACCGATTTAACGTCAAACTGACAGGCAGCGATCTCTTCAATGGCGGCATCAATCGTTTCACACTTTATAGTAATCGCTTGATGATTAACAAAACAGAGGACAACGACTCTCGTTGCATCCAACTCTCCTTGCGCTACCGTTTCAATGTCACTCCGTCGAAGTATAAGGGTACTGGTGCCGGTAATGCAGAGAAGAACCGACTATGATATATGTAACGTGAAAAAATATAACCTGTTTATTTTGTTCTGCGCCCGATTATTCGTAACTTTGCAGCATTGATAGAAGAAATATTGTTGCGTATGACTGAGAAAGAGAAGATGCTGGCAGGGATGGAGTATGACGCTCTTGATGCCGAACTGCAGAAGGAATTACAAGCGACGAGGGAGGCGCTGCATGAGTTCAATTCGCTGAGTCCGTCAGAGACCGTGAGGATGCGGGAGATTCTGAAGGGTCTGCTGGGATTTACGGGTGATGATGATTTTATAATAAACCAGCCGTTCCGCTGTGACTACGGCAGCCAGATAAGCATTGGTAAAAGGTTCTTTTCCAACTTCAACTTCACCGTCCTCGACGAAGCTCCTGTGACAATCGGCGATGACTGCTTCATAGGACCTAACGTCAGCATCTATACCGCCTGTCACAGCACCGACCCCACCGAACGCAACAGCCGCCGCGAGTGGGCAGAGGCAGTCACGATAGGCAACAGCGTGTGGATTGGCGGCAGCGTCACCATCCTGCCGGGCGTCACCATTGGTGACAACGTAACCATCGGCGCCGGTTCGGTTGTAGTGAACAATATCCCGTCAAATACCGTCGCCGTAGGCAACCCGTGTAGGGTATGTAACAATAAATCTTAAATTCAATCAAGTGTTCCTCTTCCGGTAACTCTTGACAGCCCAGACTGCCATGACGGCAGAGATGGCGAGTAGGGCATAGACCTGATGGGCAATGCTCTGGAACGATCCGCCACGCACAAAAACGGTGCGGATGGCTTCGATGAAGTAGTGCATGGGATTGATGTAAGTTGTCAGATATGCCCATGAAGGCATTGAGCGGGTAGGGGTGAACAGACCGCTGAGCAGCATAAGGCATACCACGAAGAACCACATTACCAACATTGCCTGCTGCATGGTGTCGCTGTAGTTGGAAATAATGAGTCCGAAGCTGCTGAAGAACAGTGCCAGCAATATCGCAAGCAGATAAATCAGAAGAACAGGTCCTTGGCACGTGATGCCATAGACCAGCCACGACAGGACGAGGCATACCGTGAGCACCAGCAGTCCTATCAGCCAGTAGGGAATAAGTTTTGCCAGAATGAACGCCCACTTGGAAACGGGTGTTACATTGATTTGTTCGATAGTCCCCTTTTCTTTTTCACCTACGATGTTCAGGGCAGGCAAGAAACCGCAGAGCATCATCATCAAGATACCCATCAGGGCAGGAATCATGAAGACTTTGTAGTTCTGACCCTTGTTGTACAAATTGAGAATTGAGAATTGGTTTTCCCCGTTGGCGCCGAACGTTGTTTGAGAATTGGTAATTGGCTGGCGTGCTGCCACTATCTGGCTGAGATACGACGACCCTATCGACCCCTTGGTGCCGTTGACTGCATTGGCGGCAATGAGGTACTTGCCATCACGTATCTCGAGAATGATGTCTGCCCGCGAAGATTCGATGTCTTTGAGTGCTTCCTGATATGTACTCTTCTGACCATTGAAGATAAAATAGTTGGAATGCTCTATCTGGCGGATGAGCCGCTCTGATTGTGTGGTTCGGTCGATGTCCACCACATCGACACGAATATTCTTTACCTCCTGGTTCATGACCCACGGCATGACACACATCACCATGATGGGGAAGATGAAGATAATCTTCGGCATGAATGAGGTGCGTCGATTCTGCAGGAATTCTTTATGGATCAGATATTTTATCAATGTCGTTATTACGTGATTACGAAATTACGATAGGCGTATTTTGAATTTTTTCAACGAGACTGCAAGCAGCAGAACCGTCATGCCAGAGAGGACTGCCACTTCCTGCCAGACTTCCCCGATACCCACTCCCATAATCATGAGCTTGCGCATGGCTTGGATATAATAGCGAGGCGGGATAATTGCCGAAATCCATTGCAGAATACGTGGCATCGACTCCACGGGGAACAGCATGCCCGAAAGCATCACCGTAGGCAACAGCAACACCATCGCCGAGACAAGCAGGGCTACGAACTGTGTCTGTGCTATATTGGAGATGAACAGACCCAGCGAGAGTGCCAGCAGGATATAGATGAATGAGACCAGGAAAATCCAGCCGAGTGAGCCATGAAGGGGTACATCGAGCACTGTGGCAGACATTGCAAGGATGATAATTAGGATGAGCAGTGCCTGAAGCAGGTAGGGCACTGCTTTTGCCACGATAATCATCAATGGCTGTACAGGAGATACCAGCAGCACCTCCATCGTGCCCTGCTCCTTCTCACGGACGATGCTCACGGAGGTCATCATCGCACAAATCAAGAGGAGCAGCATGCCCATGATGGCGGGCACGAAGTTGTAGGCAGACTTCATGTGCGGATTGTACAATAATTGAGAATTGAGAATTGAAAATTGAAAGTTTGCTGCCGTCAAAGTCTGCTGCGCATAGACTGTCCACTGCTGAGCCATATTGGGGTCGGCGCCGTCGACGATGAACTGGATACCGGAGTGCTTTGATGCAAAGTCATGAGCAAAGACAATAGCGAGGTCGGCTTTCTGGCTGCGTATCAGTCTTTCCGCTTCTTTCGGCGTCGGAACAGCCTCTGTTATAGTGAAGTATTCCGAGGCAGCCAAACGGTTGATGGCTGCCTGCGTCTGATAGTCCATATGCGAAGTAACCACCACCGTGCGCACATTCTTCACATCGTTGGTGATGGCAAAGCCGAAAAGCAGCATCAAAACTACCGGCATGCCAAAGAGAATGAGCATCGTACGCTTGTCGCGCAGGATGTGGCGGGCTTCCTTGATGACAAAAGAAAAGAATTGTTTCATTTGTTATCGATATTACGATATTACGTTATTACGACATTAGTCTGACGACCTCTTTGCCTCACGCGCCAAATAGGTAAACACATGATCCATATCGGGCTGATTAAGATTACGTTTCAGTTCGTCGGGCGTACCCATGGCACTTATCTTGCCGTCGACCATAATCGAGATGCGGTCGCAGTATTCCGCCTCGTCCATATAGTGGGTGGTCACGAAGACCGTGATACCGCGTTTGGCGGCATCATAGATCAGTTCCCAGAACTGGCGGCGCGTAGCAGGGTCTACGCCACCCGTCGGCTCGTCGAGGAACACCACGCCCGGCTCGTGGAAGATGGAGACAGAGAAGGCGAGTTTTTGTTTCCAGCCAAGTGGCAGAGAGCCCACGAGGTCGTTAGCATGATCTGCAAAGTTGAGACGGCTCAGCAATTCTTCAGTCTTCACTTTTATCTCTTCATCTTTCATGCCATAGATGCCCGCAAACAGGCGTATGTTCTCCGCCACGGTCAGGTCTTCATATAGCGAGAACTTCTGTGACATATAGCCGATGTGTCGCTTGATATCCTCATATTCGGTACTGATGTCGTAACCGCAGACACGTCCTGTTCCGCTTGTCGGTTGGTTCAGACCTGTTAGTATGTGCATAGCGGTAGTCTTGCCTGCACCGTTGGCACCAAGGAAACCGAATATCTCGCCCTTCCTTACGCTGAAGGAGATGTCGTCGACAGCGTGGAAATCGCCAAACGCCTTCACCAGATGTTCCACTTCGATGACGTTGTCTGATTGAACATTGAACATTGAACATTGAACATTTTTCTCAATCCCTGGCGGGTTGAACACATCCTTGAACCGGTCGAGTATCACTTCCGGTGTGCCGATACCCATCAGATGTCCCTCGCTCAGGAAAGCAACGCGCTCACACCGTCTGACTTCGTCGAGATAGGGGGTCGAAGCCACTATGGTAATCTGTCGCTCCTTAAGCATCGAGAGCATATCCCACAGTTCTTTACGGCTCACGGGGTCGACACCCGTAGTCGGCTCGTCAAGGAAGAGCACGCTGGGCTGATGGACGAGAGCACACGAGAGGGCAAGCTTCTGTTTCATTCCGCCCGACAGCGCACCCGCCTTGCGATTCTTGAAACGTTCTATCTGCGAATATATTGCCCGAATGCTGTCATAGCCCTCCTCAACGCTGGTGTCAAAGAGAGTGGCGAAGAATTCCAGATTCTCCTCAACCGTCAGGTCCTGATAGAGCGAGAACTTGCCAGGCATGTAGCCCACACGCCTCCGTATGTCTTTCATCTGCCGCACTACATCGAAGCCATCAATTGAGGCAGTGCCTCCATCGGGCAGCAACAGAGTGCAGAGAATGCGGAACATCGAGGTCTTGCCGGCACCGTCAGGACCGATGAGCCCAAAGACCTCACCCTTCTCAACCGAGAACGACACGTCCTGCAAAGCCTTTACCTTGCCGTACGACTTCGAGATACCATTAACGATGATACTTTCCATTGTTCAGACTCCCATCCCCCTGACTTAGGGGGCTTGAATAAATTTCACTTCCCCGTACATGCCTATCTTGATGTACCCGTCGTTCTTGACAGCAACCTTCAGGGCATAAACCAGGTCGGCACGTTCATCATCGGTCAGGATGGTCTTGGGCGTGAACTCAGAACGATTGGATATCCACGTCACGGTGCCTTCGTACTCTTTCCGCTGCCCGTCGCCATAGTCGGCAAAGACCTTTGCCCGCTGACCTGTTTTGATGTTTTTCAGTTGTGCTGAAGTGACATAGGCACGGATATACATCTGCTCCGTGTCGGCAATCTTGAACAGCGGTTTGCCTGTAGCCACAAACTCACCCTGCTCGACATATTTCTCCAGTACGGTGCCGTTGACAGGAGATACGATGTGGCACTTCTGCAGTTGGTCACGCAGTTGGTTCACCTGTGCATCTACCGTTGACTGCTGAGAGTCGAGAGTCGTGAGCTGTGTGTTTAGTGTTGATATTTGGGCATCAAGTTGTTTCTGTAGCACGGCAACCATACTGATGGCATCGTCAAGCATCTTGGCAGGTGCTGCCCCGTCGGCAACCAGTTCTCGATAGCGCTGCTCATCCCGTCGTGCCTTTACCAGTTGTTGGCGTGTGGCTGCAATCTGCTTATCCATATCGGGCTTCTGGCTCCGATAGACAGCCTTGGTGGCATTCATCTGACTGATTTTCAGCCACAGTTGTGTGGTGTCCACCAGACCCACTTCCTTTCCAAGTTCTATTTTGTCACCTTCGTTCACATCGAAACGCATCAGCGTCCCGCTCTGTTCTGCTGACACCGTGGTCTCCGTGGCTTCGAAGGTGCCGGTAGCGTCATACTCCTTTTCGTTGTTCCCACAAGAAGCAAGCAGCATCAGTGCCGTTGCCGTTAACATCATCTTTTTCATCTTCGTATTTCGTTATTTCGTGATACCGTTATTTTGCGGTGGTATATTTAAGGTCGTAAATCGCCTTAAGCATCTGAATCTCGTGAACCGACTGCTGCACCCGTGCGGCGTTCTCTGCATTGATTTCCCTCACAAGGTCGTTCACGTCG
>JAFTFC010000149.1 GCA_017449725.1 Prevotella sp.
ACAAAGTGGTAATCGTCGACAATCTGTCGAACTCAAGGGCAGACGTTGTTGACGGCATAGAGAAGATAACGGGCGTACGTCCCGCTTTCGAACAGGTTGACTGCTGCGACAAGGAAGCGCTGGAGGCAGTGTTTAAGAAATATGGCGACATCGCCGGTATCATTCATTTTGCCGCTTCGAAGGCTGTTGGTGAGAGCGTGGAGAAACCGCTGCTTTACTATCGAAACAACATTACTTCGCTCTTGAACCTCTTGGAACTGATGCCGAAGTATGGTTGCAAGGGAATTATCTTCTCGAGCTCTTGCACTGTCTATGGTCAGCCCTCTAAGGAGAACCTGCCCGTGACAGAAGAGGCTCCAATACAGAAAGCTCTGTCGCCCTACGGCAATACCAAGCAGATAAACGAAGAGATAATTCAGGACTACATTCATAGCGGTGCTGCCATAAAGGCTATCATCCTGCGCTACTTTAATCCTATCGGCGCACATCCATCGGCACTGATTGGTGAATTGCCCAACGGAGTGCCAATGAACCTTATTCCGTTTGTAACTCAGACGGCAATCGGTATACGCAAGCAGCTGAAGATTTTCGGTAACGACTATCAGACACCTGACGGCACATGTATACGCGACTATATCTACGTAGTAGACCTCGCTAAGGCTCACGTTAAGGCTATGGCACGTGTGCTGGATGTTGAGGATACCGATCCTGTTGAGGTGTTCAACATCGGAACAGGTCGCGGTCTCAGTACTCTCGAAGTTGTAGAAGGTTTCGAGGAAGCCACCGGTGTGAAAGTGAACTGGGAGTATGCTCCGCGCCGCGAGGGCGACATCGAAAAGGTGTGGGGAAATGTAGACAAGGCAAACCGCGTACTCGGTTGGAAAGCTGAAGCTGACATCAAGGATGTTCTGAGGAGTGCGTGGGAATGGCAGAAGAAGATTCAAAAGTAATATTCACTTTCTCAGCCCCGCGACCATCCGTCGGAGCTGTGCTATGCGTGCAGCAAGGTCGGGAGTGTCACGATATGTCTCATAATAGGCAAGGGCAGAGGTGAAATTTTCGAGTGCCCCTTCCTTGTCGTGAAGGAAATAATAACAGAAGCCGATGCGATAGAAAGCGTCGGCTTTCTCATTGTCGTAACACACGGTCAGTTGACGTTCGTAATAAGGAATGGCGTTGCTGTACTGTTCCAGAAAAAAGTGGCTCTCGGCAGCGGCAAAATAGTAGATGCTGCGTTCGTGTGGTGCAAAACCATCGAGTTCCGGGATAGACTCGTCGAGGTATTCGGCAGCGTGCTGATAATCCCAGTCATAATAATAACATACACCCATATAGGCGCGGAAACGGGCATTCAGTTTATATTCCTTTTCAAGATTTTGGAATAGCAACAATGCTTCGTGGAACTTGCCGCCACGGAAATATTCAAGGGCACGGGCAAGGAGGTCTTTGTCGGAGGTCGGGGGTACGGTGGTACGGAGGTACGGAGGTACGGGGGTACGGAGGTACGGGGGTACGGGGGTACGGAGGTACGGGGGTGCGAGAATAGCACTATCTGCCCCGAGGCTTATAAGTAATAAGCCTTCGACTAACAACCTACAACTTCCGACCCACTTCATTTCGTGTAAAAATCAATTACTTCGGTAATCACTTTGCGGCAGACGGGACAGAATTCCGGATTCTCGTTGGTGCGCATTCGGCAGTTCTCGCAACCGCGATAAACACCTTTGAGACTGTATCCTGCACCCTCGTAGAAGCCTATTTTCTGGGGCTCTGGGGTTCTGGGGTTCGTGGGTGCGAGATTACCAATAAGCTCTTCCCATTTCCCGCGAAAGTCTACCTTCGTGGTGATATTCTTCTCCCACGGCTCAACATCAGCGGGGTACATTGGTATCGGTTCATATTCGTACGCATATTCGTCGGCAAGTCCTGCGAATGAATGTCCGAACTCATGAACTACTACTGGACGAAACAACCTGTGGTGAGTCATCGAGAGATTATAGCTATTTAGAATGCCTCCTCCTCCATAGTGGGAAGTGTTCACCAGAACAATAATATGTTCGTAAGGGATGCCGGCAAGCAGGTCGTGCATCTGCTTGAGATTCAGCGTGGTTAGATAGCGGTCGCTGTAGAAAGTATTGAAGTGACTCCCAAGTGCCGTCTTGCGCCACAGTCCATTTGCCGGTTCGCTGGTGCCGCTTTCCTTAGATGCAGCTTTCACCGCCACTACTTCGAAGCGTTCCTGTAGCGACTTGAAGGGTTCGTGGGCAAATAGAGCCTCATCGGCAATCCTCACATCTTCCATGAATATAGGCATTTCTTCCTCTGTATATCCTTCGGCGATGTAGGCTATGTGAATGCATCGAGCCGTGTCCTTTGGTTGATGGATTACCTCATAGGGAGTTACGTCTCGTTCGCCAATTCGATGGATGAGAATGTCTGTGGGAACTACTGTGTGGGTCATTGTCGCGATTATCTGTCGGCGGTTATCCATGAGATTGACGGTAATGTCGACGGTATCCTTGGGCATTGGTACGAGAAAGACATTTTCGAAAGATTTCTGTACACTCTCTGCCTCGGGAGAAGTCAGCCATTCCTGATAGAGAGTTGAAAAAGAGTTGCGGTAGATTACATTCTGGTTCTTGCGACTCTTCACCACTATCTGTCCATTTCCCTCCATCGGTACCTCGGCAAGTCGCTCTCGCTTGCCGTACCAGCGGGGAATGCGGTTCAGTTTGTCGAGGTAAATATGGGTAGACTTAATGTCTCCGCTGAAGGTGTAGTCAATGCGCAGAGTAGCATCATCGAAATAATCGTCGAACTGCTGGGCCTGAGTGTTTGTAGGGAGAAGGAAGACGAAAAGAACTAAGACGATAGTCTTGAGCAGTTCCTTTACGTAGTTGCGATCCCAGTCTTTCGCGCAGAATCGTTTGCCGTCGTATTCCAGAATATCGATGTCGAGCGGCACCCACCCGTCGCGTGTATCTTCCTTGTTTCGTCCGCATTCCTGTTCGAGTTCCTTGAACCAGGCACGTAGTTCATCATACGGGATATCTGTATGTATTTCAGCGAGAAAGTTAATGTAGTAGCCGTCTCCTCCATCTACTGGTTTTGTCTTCAGCGACGGTGTAAAGTGGATGTTCTCGCCAAACTTAGCATACAAATCTTCACGTACCAGGCGGGCATTGTCCCTCTGGTTTATATTGGTTCCTATTTCTATCAGCACTCGTTTCATGCTGCAAAGATACGAGTAAATGAGCGAAAAGCAAAAGGAAAACAAGTTTTTCTTTCCTTTTCCGAATGTGAGCATCTTATCTAAATATAGTAAAAAAGTGAAGAGTGAAGAGTGATGAGTGAAGAATTTTTTGTAATTTTGCGGCATGAATACTGAAATAATTCTTGCCAAACTTGGAATTGACGCTCTAAACGACATGCAGCAGCAGGCGATGCGGGCGATAGGAGAAACCCGTAAAGACGTTGTGGTGTTGTCTCCTACGGGCAGCGGAAAGACCCTGGCTTACCTTCTTCCGCTTGTGCGGCTTATCGATCCCTCTTCTGACGAAGTTCAGGCTGTTGTTATTGTGCCGGGCAGGGAACTGGCTGTACAGTCGGCTCAGGTGATGAGGTCTATGGGTACTGGATTGCGTCCGATGGCAATCTATGGTGGAGCCCGTTCCACGATGGATGAACACAGGGAGATAAGGAACGTAGCTCCGCAAATAATATTTGCTACTCCGGGAAGACTGAATGATCATATGGCGAAGGAGAACTTTGTTACACAGAGTGTGAAATATTTGGTAATCGACGAATTCGACAAGTGTCTGGAAATGGGTTTCAGAGATGTTATGACAGAGGTCGTAAGCCGTCTGCCAAAGTTGGAACGCCGTTTCCTGCTTTCAGCAACTGATGCAGATGAAATACCATCGTTCGTAAGGACTTCTAATGTGGAACGTATCGACTGTATCAGTGGTGAAGAGTCCGTTTCTGAACGTGTTAATATATATAAGGTGGTGAGTCCTGAGAAGGACAAATTGGAGACGCTTGACGGGTTGTTGCGCCATTTTGGCGAACAGTCGACAATAGTGTTCTTGAACTATCGTGAGAGTGTGGAACGCACCGCTGCTTTCCTTCGTGAGCGGGGATTCTCAGTAACGGCATTCCATGGAGGAATGGAACAGCGAGAGCGCGAGGATGCTCTCTATCGTTTCAGCAATGGTTCGACACTGACTCTTGTATGTACCGACCTCGGATCACGTGGACTTGACATTCCCGACGTGCAGAACATTGTACACTATCATTTGCCAGAGACTGCCGAGAACTACGTGCACCGGACTGGAAGAACGGCACGATGGGACCGTGATGGTAGGGCTTTCTTTCTTGTGAATGAGTCTGAACTGAAAGGAAATAATGGCGTCTGTGCTTCGGAGGGAACCAAGGTGAGAGGACTCGATGTTTCTCTTGACAAATTACCTACTTACGACTTCCAGCCCAAGGCGGGTCGTCCGCCCAAGGCTCCGATGATTACTATATATATAGGTAAGGGTAAGCGCGATAAGATTTCTCGTGGTGACATTGTGGGATTCCTGTGCAAGAAGGGAGGACTCGAGAGTAACGAGATAGGCAGGATAGATGTCAGAGAGCGCTACTGTTATGCCGCAATAAAACGTAATCGGCTTACGCAAGTGCTCAAAAATGCCAATGGAGAGAAGATTAAAGGCAAGAAAACGGTCGTAGAATGTTGAATTATGTAAAAATATTTGGCTGTCTGACTAAAAATGTGTAATTTCGCCAGCGATTTTGAGAATTTAATATTTTAAATATAGCAAAATGAAGACGTACAACTTTAATGCAGGTCCTTAAATGCTTCCACGCGAAGTGATTGAGAATACTGCAAAACAGTGTCTTGATTTTAATGGTTCGGGTCTTTCGCTGATGGAGATAAGCCATCGTGCTAAGGACTTCCAACCCGTTGTTGATGAGGCTGTAGCCCTTGTAAAGGAACTCTTGGACGTACCCGAGGGTTACTCAGTAATCTTCCTTGGTGGCGGCGCTTCGCTCGAGTTCTGTATGATTCCTTACAACTTCCTCATCAAGAAGGCTGCTTACCTCAATACGGGTGTGTGGGCAAAGAAGGCAATGAAGGAAGCAAAACTCTTCGGTGAGGTTGTCGAAGTGGCTTCTTCTGCAGATGCCAACTATACCTTCATTCCTACAGGATGGAGCGTACCCGAGGATGCTGATTACCTGCACATCACCACAAACAACACCATCTACGGAACTGAGATTCGTGAGGACCTCGACGTTAAGGTGCCCCTTATCGCCGATATGTCGTCAGATATCTTCTCGCGTCCCGTTGACGTAAGCAAGTACGATGCTATCTATGCTGGTGCTCAGAAGAATCTTGCTATGGCTGGTGTTACTATCGCAATTCTGAAGAATGACAAACTGGGTCGTGCCCCACGTGAGATACCTACGATGCTTGACTATCGCACACACGTAGACAAGGGTTCAATGTTCAATACTCCTCCCGTAGTGCCCATCTACAGCGCATTAGAGACTCTCCGTTGGATTAAGCGAAACGGTGGTGTCGTAGCAATGGACAAACTGGCTCAACAGCGTGCAGAGATTGTCTATGGTGAAATAGACCGCAATAAGATGTTCCGCGGAACAGCAGAGACAAAGGATCGCTCAGTAATGAACCTCTGTTTCGTAATGGCAGACGAATATAAAGAGTTGGAGAAGGACTTCCTCGACTTCGCTGTTTCTAAGGGAATGGTGGGTGTTAAGGGTCACCGCTCTGTTGGCGGTTTCCGCGCTTCTTGCTATAACGCCCAGACAATTGAAGGTGTTAATGCTCTCGTTGCATGTATGAAGGAGTTCGAGGCAAATCATTAATAATTGAGAATTGAGAATTGAAAATTGAGAATTGAGAATTATGAAGATTCTTGTAGCTACAGAAAAACCTTTTGCAGCAGCCGCTGTAGAAGGCATTCGCAAAGAAGTAGAAGCAGCAGGCAACGAACTCGTCCTGCTTGAGAAATACACTGAGAAGGCTCAACTCCTTGATGCTGTTAAGGATGCTGACGCTCTCATCATTCGCTCTGATAAGGTTGACGCTGAAGTGCTCGACGCAGCAAAGCAACTCAAAATTGTTGTACGTGCAGGCGCCGGTTATGATAACATTGATCTTGCTGCAGCCACAGCCCACAATGTCGTTGCAGAAAATACCCCAGGACAGAATGCCAACGCCGTTGCCGAACTGGTTTTCGGTCTTTTGGTTATGGCAGTCCGCGGTTTCTATAACGGTAAGAGTGGTTCTGAACTTTTAGGCAAGAAACTCGGTATCCTTGCTTTTGGTAATGTCGGCCGTAACGTGGCTCGAATCGCTAAGGGCTTCGGTATGGAGGTTTATGCCTACGATGCTTATTGTCCCGCGGTTGTTATCGAGAAAGAGGGTGTTAAGGCAGTTGAGAGCCAAGATGCACTTTTTGAGCAGTGTGACGTAGTATCGCTTCATATTCCTGCTACCGCAGAGACCAAACAGAGCATCAACTATGCTCTCGTTGGTAAGTTGAAGAAGGGTGGTATTATCGTGAATACAGCCCGCAAAGAGGTTATCAATGAGCTGGAACTCATTAAACTGATGCAGGAGCGTGAGGACCTGAAGTTTGTTACCGACATCATGCCCGATGCGGATGCCGACTTCAAACAGTTTGAGGGACGCTATTTCTCAACCCCTAAGAAGATGGGTGCTCAGACGGCTGAGGCAAATATCAATGCAGGTATTGCTGCTGCCCGTCAGATTAATGCCTTCTTCAAGGATGGCGACACTAAGTTTCAGGTGAACAAATAACAGATTTTAAATTAAGAAAATAAACCGCTGGATGAAAATTCAGCGGTTTTTCTTTTGTATTGTCCCCGCTTATTCGTATCTTTGCAAGGTAAAATGTGTAAGAGCAATGAAGGAGAGTGAGAAATCGGCGTTGGAAAAGCGTTTAATAGGCGATTTGGAAGAGCGGGGCTTGAGGAAAACTCCTGAGCGACTGGCAATCTTTCAGTCTGCTTGTGACTTCCCTAACATGTTTACTTTTGACGAACTGATGGATGCTATGCATGCGAAGGGTGATATTATCGTTAGCCGTGCTACTCTTTATAATACTCTTAAATTGTTCCTCGATTTGAGGTTGATAAATACATTCCGCCTGTCCGGAAAGATGAGGTACGAAGTGGTGAGCCCTGCTTCGAATCATGTGCGACAGATATGTATGAAGTGCGGCAAACTAACTGATGTAAGGAATATGCAGCTGGTACACATGGTACAGGAACTTCATCTGAAACGTTTCAGACAAGACGGCTTTCTTATGAATATCTATGGAATTTGCAGCACTTGTCAGGCTCGCATTACTCGAGAAGAAAATAAAAACAAAATAAAATTACAGAATGGAAAAGGGAAAAGTTGATGTCTTGCTGGGTCTGCAGTGGGGCGACGAAGGAAAGGGTAAGGTTGTTGATGTATTGACACCTCACTATGACGTGGTAGCACGCTTTCAGGGCGGTCCTAATGCAGGACATACACTGGAGTTTGAGGGAGAGAAGTATGTGTTGCGCTCAATACCATCGGGAATATTCCAAGGAGGTAAGGTGAATATTGTTGGCAATGGTGTTGTTTTGGCACCAGATCTCTTCATGCAGGAGGCAAAAGACTTGGAGAAGAGCGGACATGACCTGCGCTTGCGTCTGCATATATCTAAGAAGGCTCACCTAATTATGCCAACACACAGACTTCTCGACGCTGCAAACGAAGCAGCCAAAGGCAAAAGTAAGGTAGGAACGACTGGTAAGGGAATTGGTCCTACATATACCGACAAGATTTCTCGAAATGGTCTTCGTGTTGGTGATATCTTCGATGACTTCGAAACTAAATATGCGGCACATAAAGCACGTCACGAGGAGATGCTGAAGGCACTCAACTATACCGACTATGATATTACAGAGGTAGAGAAGACCTGGATGGAAGGAATAGAATACCTGAAGCAGTTCAAGATTGTAGACTCGGAGCACGAGATAAACCATCTGCTACGTGAAGGAAAGACGATACTGTGCGAGGGAGCACAGGGAACAATGCTTGACATTGACTTTGGAAGCTATCCATTCGTGACATCTTCGAACACTATTTGTGCCGGAGCTTGTACCGGACTTGGAATCGGTCCTAATAAGATTGGAGAAGTTTTCGGTATTATGAAGGCTTACTGCACTCGAGTAGGAGCGGGACCCTTCCCAACAGAACTATTCGATGAGACGGGAAAGAAAATTCGTGACCTCGGACACGAATACGGAGCAGTTACGGGAAGAGAGCGCCGATGCGGATGGATAGACCTCGTTGCTCTGCGCTATTCGATAATGATAAACGGTGTTACGCAGCTGATAATGATGAAGAGCGACGTACTCGATACCTTCGATACCATTAAGGCTTGTGTGGCATATAAGGTTAACGGAGTGGAGACACGCGACTTTCCATACAATATCGAGAAAGACGTAGAACCCGTATACGTGGAGATGAAAGGCTGGCAGACCGATATGACCCGCTTCACCAGTGAGGAGCAGTTCCCTGCGGCATTCAGTGATTACATCCGTTTCCTGGAGAAGGAACTGGAGACCCCGATAACGAGTATCTCTATCGGTCCGGATCGTGAACAGACTATTGTCAGGGCAAAGTAAAAGGTTAAATAGTAAAAGGGTAAAACAATAAAAATGGCAAACAAACCAAGTATACCAAAGGGGACGCGCGACTTCTCTCCGATAGAGATGGCAAAGCGTAACTATATATTCGACACCATCCGCCAGGTGTATGCCCTCTATGGGTTCCAGCAGATAGAGACACCGTCGATGGAGACCCTCTCTACGCTGATGGGTAAATATGGTGAAGAGGGTGACAAACTGCTGTTCAAGATTCTCAACAGCGGTGATTTCATGAATAAAGTGAATGACACAGAACTGGCGGAGCGCAATCCGCTGCATCTGGCTTCTAAGATTTGTGAAAAGGGGCTTAGGTACGACCTCACAGTGCCCTTTGCACGCTATGTGGTGATGCACCGTGAAGAACTTCAACTGCCGTTCAAGCGTTATCAGATACAGCCGGTATGGAGAGCCGACCGTCCACAAAAAGGCAGGTACAGAGAGTTCTATCAATGTGATGCCGACGTTGTTGGTTCTGACTCTTTGCTCAACGAGGTAGAACTGATGCAGATTGTCGATGAGGTGTTCACCCGTTTTGGCGTAAGAGTTCTGATAAAGATCAATAACCGCAAGATACTCACGGGAATTGCCGAAGTAATCGGTGCTGCCGATAAGATTGTTGACATAACCGTTGCCATCGACAAACTCGACAAGATAGGACTCGATAATGTCAACGAAGAACTTCGTAGCGACGGACTTACTGATGAACAGATACGGAAGTTGCAACCTATAATCACTTTAGAAGGAAGCAATGACGAAAAACTGGCGACAATCGAGGAGGTGCTGCGCGACAGTGAAACAGGGCTCAAGGGAGTCGAGGAAACCCGCTATATCTTGGATTGTCTCAGTATGCAGAACACCCTGAACAATGCTATCGAGCTCGACCTGACTTTGGCGCGTGGTCTCAACTACTACACTGGTGCCATATTCGAAGTGAAGGCACTCGATGTGGAGATAGGTTCTATTACCGGAGGCGGACGTTACGATAACCTAACGGGAATTTTCGGAATGCCGGGATTGAGCGGTGTCGGCATTTCCTTTGGCGCTGACCGTATCTTCGATGTTCTCAATCAGTTAGACCTCTATCCTAAGGAAACACTCAGTGCAACTCAGATACTCTTTATCAATTTCGGCGAGAAAGAGACAGAATACTGCCTGCCTATTGTCAATGCTGCACGCAAGGCAGGGTTAAGGACGGAAATCTATCCTGACTCTGTGAAGATGAAGAAACAGATGTCGTACGCCAACGCCAAGCAGATACCTTTTGTGGCTCTTGCCGGTGAGACTGAAATGGCAGAAGGAAAGATTACCCTGAAGAATATGGAGAGTGGAGAACAGAACCTCGTAACGCCAGAGGACCTGATTAAAGCCGTTAAGTCTTGAAGATAATAAAACAATGATATAACTATGAAAAAACTAATCATAACGATGTTGGCAGTAGTGCTGCTTACTGCTTTTACCAACGAACGACCCGTGAGAGTCTTCATGGTTGGCGATTCTACGATGGCCAACAAAGATATCACTGGCGGTAAACAAGAGCGCGGATGGGGAATGGTGCTACAGGAGTTCTTCACCGACGGAGTGGTGATAGATAATCATGCCGTCAACGGACGCTCTACTAAGAGCTTTATAGACGAGGGACGCTGGCAGAAGGTCTTAGACATGTTGCAGCCAGGAGACTACGTCATCATACAGTTCGGACATAACGATGAGAAGAAGAACGATGCTAAGCGTTACACAACTGTCGGAGGTACGTTCGATGATAACCTCCGTCGCTATGTCAACGAAGCCCGCGAAAAGGGAGCAAAGCCAATCTTGTTGAACTGTGTAGCACGTCGCAACTTTACTGTATCCACCGGTGAAGTTATTGACGATGAGGGATTGCGCGACAAAGTCTACGTCAACCCCGACAAGACATCTGAGGGTGGTGAAGACCTTAAAGGAGGCGGCACTCAGTTGCAGGACACTCACGGTGCCTATCGCGACGTGCCTCGTAAGATAGCTCAGGAATTAGGCGTTCCTTTCGTTGATGCCAATAAGGTTACGTCAGACCTTGAGCAGAGCCTCGGTGTTGAGGGCAGCAAGAAGCTCCACATGATATATGAGCCCGGCGAATGTCCGGCATATCCCAAAGGACGGCAGGACAATACGCACTACAACCAGATTGGTGCGAGAATCGTTGCTGGACTCCTCGCAATAGAAATCGGTAAGCAGGTGCCCGAACTGAAAAGACACCTGAAATAACTAAAAACATAAAACATTATGAACAAGAAATTTATTTGTGCTGTTTGTGGTTACGTTCATGAGGGACCAGAACCACCAGAGAAATGTCCCATTTGTAAGGCTCCTGCCAGCAAATTCTCAGAAATGGTTGAAACAGGTGATGTTACCTATGCTACAGTTCACAAACTTGGTGACGGTAAACTTCCTGGCGTACCTGAAGAAATGATTGCCGAATTGCGTAATAATTTTAATGGAGAGTGCGGCGAGGTTGGTATGTATCTTGCTATGGCTCGCCAGGCTGACCGTGAAGGCTATCCTGAGATTGCTGAGGCATTTAAGCGTTATGCATTTGAAGAGGCAGATCATGCAAGTCGCTTTGCAGAACTACTTGGTGAGGTCGTCTTTGATACAAAGACTAATCTTGAGAAGCGCGCTGCTGCAGAAGCAGGTGCTTGCGCTGACAAGTTTGAGTTAGCAAAACAAGCAAAGGCTATGGGCTTCGATGCTATTCATGATACCGTTCACGAGATGGCTAAGGATGAAGCTCGTCATGGTTCAGGCTTTGCAGGTCTTCTAAAGCGCTATTTCGGTAAGTAAACGAAGAAAATTATCGGAATGGACATTAAAAACAGGAAACAAGGCATGGTAGGCAGCATTCGTGTTGCCTTACCTGCTTTTCTTTGTGTTCTCATGTTAGTGTTTTCATCCTGTGAAAGTCCTTATTCGAAAGAGAATGATATTTTCGGAAATGATGAAGACGCCAATGTCATACTTCAACTTTCGGCTGAAGGATCATCGCGTGCTGTTCAAAACATTACCGAATTATGCTCACGTATCAGTGTTGCAGTATTCGACCAAGAAGGAAACAAGGTAAAATCGATAAATCAAAAAGGTAGTGACAATGGTTATGGAACTATAGCCCTGTCGCTGCAGGAGGGAATCTATAAACTGGTTGTAATTGCTCACAACGGTGAAGGTAATGCTACAATATCAAGTGCAGATAAGGTCACCTTCGCTAACAACAAAGTTACTGATACATACTATTATTATGATGACCTTGAAGTAGGAACGGAAAAGATTTCGAAGACGTTGACTCTCGAAAGAATCGTAGCTAAGATTAGATATACGATTTCCGATGATGTATTGCCTGATAATTTCTATAGGTTTAAGTTCTATTATTTAGGAGGCTCAAGCACATTCTCGCCTCATTCGGGATTTGGATGCGTGAACTCGCGTCAGACAGAGTACAGAGACAGAAACGATGAGGGTGTATATGAATTATACACAATGCCACACGAATTAAATGATGTTATTACAAAGTTAACTGTTTCAGCACTTGATGCTAATGACGGAGTTATCGCGACAAAGGAATATTCAAATATTGAAGTTACGCTCAATGAGATAACTGAGATACGACAGAATAATTTTTTTGACGGTGTTAATATTAATACAGGCACAGCAAGCAGCAGCGCTGGTATTACGATGGTGGCTGAATCTGACTGGGCAGGGACGTGCACGACATATTCATATTGATATATTAATGGCAAAGAAGCGGAAGAAGTCAAACAGAAAACGCTCGCGATGGACTTGGTGGGTAGGAGGATCACTGGTCGTGGCTCTCTATATCTGGGTGTTCTATCACTTCTTTGTCAGTCCCTTTGGATTCCGTTGGCGGGCACTCTATGGTGATGCCAAATATCCTGATGGGTATGAGATTCATGGTATCGACATTTCTCACTATCAAGAGGAAATTGACTGGGACAAATTGCAGGGTGCAACTATCGGGCGATGTCCAATTCGTTTCGTTATGATAAAGGCTACTGAGGGTTCTACAAAGGTGGATAAGTATTTCAAAAAGAATTTTGATAATGCGCGAGAGTATGGTTTTATCCGCGGCGCATACCATTTCTGGAGCAACAAGTCGACTGCACGTGAACAGGCACAGTTTTTTCTAAATAAAGTGCATCTTGAACCGGGCGATCTTCCACCGGTGTTGGATGTAGAGAATAAACCCAAGGATATGTCCGACGAGGAGTTCCAGCGTGAGATATTGGCGTGGCTGCATATTGTGGAGGATAGGTATCACGTTAAACCCATCCTTTACACCTATTATAAATTTAAGACACAGTATTTGGGAACGCCTGTGTTTGACGACTATCCATATTGGATTGCCCACTACTACGTGGACAAAATAGAGTATGAAGGTCAGTGGAAATTCTGGCAACATACCGATGCAGGACGTTTGCCCGGCATCAGAGGATATGTTGATTTCAATGTCTATAACGGCAGTTTCTATGACCTACGCCGTCTATGCATCGGCGGTGAAGACTAACATACACCAGTTGTTCTTGCTTTCGGAACGTATTAGACGCAAGCCCAAGTGTCCTGCCCGTTCGGCAAGCATCATACCATCCTCAACATAGAATCCACTAAGAATTATCTCGCCGCCAGGATTAACAACTCCGCGCATTGCCTCCATATCATCAATAAGAATATTACGGTTGATATTAGCTACTACAACGTCGAATACCCCAGAGATGTGTGATATGACGCTGGCGTTTCCATGAAGCACTTCAATGTTGTTAAGTCCGTTGATTTCGGCATTGTGACGGGTATTCTTCACGCTCCATTCATCTATATCATAACATACCGCTTCGCGAGCACCGAGTTTGCAGGCAGCTATACTTAAGATACCAGTGCCGCAACCGCAGTCGAGAATGCGACTGTCTTTTAAATCAGTATGTAATAGTTCGCGCAGTATCATAAGCGTCGTTTCGTGGTTTCCCGTTCCGAAGGCGAGTCGCGCGTCTATGGTTATATCGATTGAGTTTTCCGGCAGGTCTTCTACTGAATGTTTGGTGTCATGTAACAGCAATTGGTCGTCTATGTTGATAGGTTCCCATCCTGCTTCTTCCCACGATTCGTTCCAGTTCCTATCTTCGGCATCAGCAATATCATAGTTTATTTCTGCTGTCGGAAAAGGAAACGATTTGATTATTTCGTCAAGAAGAACCTGGTCGAAGTGATCGTTCTGAACCCATGCTGTAAGACCATCCTCAGAATCTTCGAATGTCTCAAATCCTGCTTCTCCAGCCAAAGATGCCAGTACATCACGTGCTGACTGAAGGTCTTCCACGCCTGTTATATGGAAATTAGCGACAAGATATTTCATATTTATATGTTAAATTTCGAGTGCAAATATACAAAAAATAGGGAAAAACCTACCAAAGATTAGGGAATTTCCGTATTTTTGCAAAAATATTTGAAATATCTTTGCATCGTAAAATAGTAAGATTATGAAAAGATACATTCTATTATCAGCATTTATTGGCGCACTTCCGCTGTCGATGATGGCGCAAGACGACCTCTATTTCACTCCTAAGAAAAGCACCAAGACGGTTAAGAGTACAGTGGAGACGATAGATGAAACCCCTACATACTATTCGGGTAGTGACAGAGACGTTGATGAGTATAACCGTCAGCGCTCAGACAAGTATCTGAGTGACTCTATACGTCAGGAGATTGAGGACGAATACCTTTACAGCCGCCGCATGAGCCGGTTCGATGATTTCTACTGGCATGCCGGCTGGTATGACCCGTGGTACAATCCCTGGTACAACGGATGGTACGGAGCATATTATCCATGGTATGACAACTGGTACGGCTCTTGGTATTATGGCGGCTGGTATCGCCCTTGGTATTACAGTTATTGGTATCGTCCTTACTACTACAGCGGATGGTACGGACCCCATCACCACACCTATGCCTATCGCGGACATACAGGAACTTATGGTTATTACGACAGGGCTAGGGGACATGCTGGTCGTGGCGGACGAAATAGTGGAAGTTATAATCACAGACCATTCGGCGTAAATAGTGATTTTGGTGGTCGCAGCGTTTCGGGCAGCCATTCTACCGATAACGTAAATCGTGGCTACGGTTCGCGCCGTTCAAGTTCAAGCAGCAGTTCCTATGGTAGCTCTCGCAGTTCGTATGGCGGCAGCTCGAGTGGCAGTTTTGGTGGCTCTCGCGGAAGCTTCGGTGGAGGCGGCGGCAGTCGTGGCGGCAGCGGTGGTGGCTTCGGCTCACGCGGAGGACGCAGGTAAAAAGTAAAAGGGTAAAAAAGTAAAAAGTAAGAGATTATGAAGAGATACATATTTTCGCTCTTTGCGCTTGCAGCCTTGCAGGCAGGAGCACAGGAGACCTACGAGAATGCCAAGATTATGGCAGAAGACCTCAACGGAACTGCCCGCTATGTGGGTATGGGTGGAGCGATGGATGCACTAGGTGCAGACATTTCAACCATTGGTACCAACCCAGCAGGCATCGGACTCTTCCGCCGTTCTACGGCTAACGTGTCGTTCGGTCTGGTGAGTCAGGGCGAGGGCAAGAGTTTTGCCAACGGTGGTAAGACAAATGCCAGTTTCGACCAAATAGGATTCGTTGTGGCATCGAAATCAGGCAATAGTTCATTCGTGAATTTTGCCTTCAACTATCACAAGAGCCGCAACTTCGACTATATCCTATCGGCAGCAAACAGCCTGAACCACGCTTCGCAGCACAAGCTGTCGTACATTAAGGCGGTTGGTGACAGGGATGCTACGGGGCAGTCTACCTTTGCCATAGTAGAGAAGAACGGATACCTCTATGGTGACTTCTATTGGACGAGCCAGTTGGACAATCTGTACTATAACTCCCTTATCTACGATGCGAACGCACAGTACGGCTACAACGACGGTACGGGCTTCGAACTGAACCGCGCGCATACCGGTTATATCGGTGAGTACGACTTCAACCTGAGCGGAAACATCAACGACCGCGTGTTCCTCGGTATGACTATAGGTATCAAGGACGTACACTATAAGGCCTACGGTGAGTACACAGACCACTTGATTGATGCAGCAGGCTCCCCTGTAGGCGACGTCACCGTCTACGACGACCGCAAGATTACCGGTTCGGGCTTCGATGTTAAAATTGGTGCTATCTTCCGTCCCGTAGAGGATTCGCCCCTTCGTTTCGGTCTTTCTATCGCCACACCGACGTTCTACGACCTGAAGACCCGTAACTACACCTATCTGGGTAACAACACGTCGCTCAGCGCATACAATGTAAACTACGCTACGTCTCAGGTCTACGAGTATAAGCTCTATACCCCGTGGAAATTTGGTATAAGCGCCGGTCACACTGTAGGCGACTATCTGGCTCTCGGCATAGGTTACGAATATGCCGACTACAGCAGTGCCGACACCCGCGAGAATACCGGTTCGGAGTACGACTGGTGGTCCGATTCGTATTACGACCGCAGCAAGAGCGACGAAGCGATGAACCGTCACACCGAGAAGACCCTCAAGGGCGTAAGCACGCTAAAGATTGGTGCTGAGTACAAAGCAATCCCCGAACTCGCCTTCCGTCTGGGTTACAACTACGTCAGTCCGATGTATAAGAGCGACGGTTACAAGGACGTGTATGTTGATTCCTACGGCACCAACTATTCTACCACTACCGATTACACCAACTGGGAGGCGACCCACCGTCTGACCCTCGGTTTGGGATATGCCTTCGATAATCACTTCTCTGTAGACGTTGCTTATCAGTTTAGTTACCAGAAGGGTAACTTCTATCCATTCCGAGACGACTACGTAGACGACTACTATCAGAACCAGCAGGGCAAAATCGTTGTTGACGAGATAGACAACTACGCTGATGCCACGAAGATAAACAACAAGCGTCATCAGTTACTCGTAACACTTGGATATAGATTCTAATGAGGAAACAACTATTTATGTTTTTGCTGGCTGCAATGTTCACTCTGAACGTTTGCAGTCAGCAATATTCTGCTCCAAAGAGGGAGTTCCGCGGAGCATGGATTCAGGCTGTCAACGGACAGTGGCTCGGACTTGGCACCAAGAAGATGCAGGAGACGCTGACATACCAGTTAGATGAACTTCAGAAGGACGGCGTCAATGCCATAATCTTTCAGGTGCGTCCTGAGTGCGACGCTCTCTACGAGAGTTCGATAGAACCCTGGAGCCGTTTCTTAACCGGTGAGCAGGGAGTAGCACCGCAGCCCTATTGGGATCCGCTTCGTTGGATGGTTGACGAGTGTCATAAGCGCAGAATGGAACTCCACGCATGGATTAATCCTTATCGTGCAAAGACAAAGGTAACAACCTCTCTGGCGTACAACCATATCGCCAAGCTCCACCCCGAGCGCGTTTTTTCCTATGATGGGCTGTACATCCTTAATCCCGCCCTCGCGGAGAACCGCGAGTACATCTGTAGGGTAGTGGGAGACATCCTTCGCCGCTATGATGTCGACGGACTTCATATCGACGACTATTTCTACCCCTATCCCGTTGCGGGCAAGAGCATTCCCGACGACCGCGAGTTCCAGCAGTATAATAATGGTATAAAGGATCGCGGAGACTGGCGCCGTGAAAATGTTAATATGTTCATACGCCAGCTTAATGATACTATTCGTGCCGTGAAGCCCTGGGTTAAGTTCGGTGTTTCGCCTTTCGGTATCTATCGCAACCAGAAGAGCGATCCCAAGGGCAGTCGCACCAACGGCCTTCAGAACTACGATGACCTCTATGCCGACGTAAAGTTGTGGGCAGAGAAGGGTTGGATAGACTATTGTGTGCCCCAGATATATTGGGAGATAGGCAACCGCGCTGCTGACTACGAGACACTTATACACTGGTGGAACGATAACTGCGCGGAGCGTCCACTCTATATCGGCGAGGACATCGAGCGCACCGTAAAGTACGCTGACAAGACCAATCCCAATACCCACCAAATGTCAGCCAAATACCAGCTTCATCAGGAGTGCGGAAATGTTCAGGGTACTGTGCTGTGGTACGCAAAGACCGCTGTTGACAATGTCGGCAACTACGGACGTCTGCTGCGTGAGCGTTACTGGCGTTATCCAGCCCTTCATCCCCGTATGCCTTTTATTGACAGTAAGGCTCCAGGTAAGGTAGGCAAGCTCAAGGCTCTCGACTTTGGCAGCGGTCCCATGCTTATGTGGACAGCTCCCAAGAGCCGTTCTTGGAAAGACGATGCCGCCGCTTACGTAGTCTACCGGTTTGAGAAAGGCGAGAAGATTAACCTCGACGACCCTTCCAAAATTGTTACTATAACCCGAGAAACTTACTACAATTTACCCGAAAAGTCTAAGTCGACATACGTTGTTACTGCCCTTGACCGAATGTCAAATGAGAGCAAGTTGAAGAAAATAAAATGGTAAATATAAAATGGCTGCAAATCTGCAGCCATTTTATATTTGTTCTGAGGATTATATCCTAGATTTCCTGATGAATAAGGCGGTAGGGAGGCTGATAACTACTCCCATGAAGAGGTTCATCATGAAGAACTGTAGGGCGATGTCTGTAGGACGCATTGCACGGAGCATACTGACGGCTTGTGAGAGTTCCTTGTCAGTAAGTCCGTAAGCCTGCATAAGACCATGGCGCAGATTGTCGGATGATAGAAGTGTTAGGTATTGTCCCATAAGAGTTCCGTGGTCGATGAACTTAAAGTATATAAGTTGTGCCAGTACCAATATGATTGAAGCATAGAGATAGGTCAGCATGCTATAAAAGAAAGCGCGTCGAAAGGAAATGGCACCTTCGAGAATCTCATTGCGAAAGGCGCGCAGGCGCATTATGTTGAGAACTAAGGAAACAATTCCAAGTATTAAAGAACATGTACCAAGTACAGGATAACTGAAACTAAGTACAAAACCTGCAAAACTTATAACCCATATGGCTCCCTTGATTGCGCCGTCGACACGTGCGAAGGCTTTCAGTTGTATATATTCACCGTATGTTGGCATAATATTTTTGTGCAAAGGTACAAATAATTCTTAATTCTTAATTCTTAATTCATAATTATTTTATACCTTTGCATCCGATTTTTAAATATTATATAAAAATGAAAGCATTTGTATTCCCCGGACAAGGGGCTCAGTTCGTAGGAATGGGTAAGGACCTCTACGAAAACAACGAGCAGGCTAAGGCTCTGTTCGAGAAAGCAAACGAAATACTTGGTTACAGAATCACTGATATCATGTTTGACGGAACTGACGAGGAACTTAAACAGACAAAAGTTACTCAGCCGGCTGTTTTCCTTCATAGTGTTATCTCAGCACTCTGCATGGGTGACGAGTTCGATCCTAAAATGACAGCAGGTCATTCTCTTGGTGAGTTCTCAGCATTGGTGGCAGCTGGTGCTCTTAGCTTCGAGGACGGACTGCGCTTGGTATATGCTCGTGCTATGGCTATGCAGAAGGCTTGTGAGGCTGCTCCGTCGACGATGGCTGCAATTATAGGTCTCGATGATGCTAAGGTAGAAGAGATTTGCCAAGAGGTAAGCAAGGAGGGTAATATCGTTGTTCCTGCAAACTACAACAACCCCGGACAGCTGGTTATCTCTGGTAATATAGACGCTATCAACGAGGCTTGTGATAAATTGAAGGAGGCAGGAGCTAAGCGTGCTCTTCCGCTGAAGGTTGGTGGAGCATTCCATTCTCCGCTGATGCAGCCTGCTAAGGATGAGCTTCAGGCTGCTATCGAGAAGACTGAGGTGAAAACTCCCAAGTGTCCTGTTTACCAGAATGTGGACGGAAAGCCTCATGTCGATGCTGATGAGATCAAGCAGAACCTCATTGCCCAGCTGACAAGTCCTGTTCGTTGGACTCAGTGTGTGCAGAACATGATTACCGATGGTGCTGACGACTTCACAGAGTGTGGTCCTGGTAAGGCACTTCAAGGTATGATAGCTAAGATCAACCGTGAAGTTAATGTTCATGGAATCGCATAAGAAAACAATAATCTATCAGGTACTGCCCCGACTCTTCGGCAACCAGAACTCAACCAGGAAGGAGTGGGGGACGGCAAAGGAAAACGGAGTCGGTAAACTGAATGACTTCGACGCCCGTATCCTTAAGAAGATAAAGGATATGGGCGTTACCCATATTTGGTATACTGGTGTTATTCGTCACGCAACCCAGACTGATTATTCCAAGTCGGGTATACCACGACAGGACAGAAATGTCGTTAAGGGTGTTGCCGGTTCACCATATGCTATAGCCGACTACTATGATATAGATCCCGACCTTGCTACCGACGTTGACAAACGTATGGAAGAGTTTGAACAGCTTGTTGAGCGTACTCACAAGGTAGGAATGAAGGTGGTGGTAGACTTCGTGCCGAACCACGTGGCGCGGCAGTATAGGAGCATCGCGAAGCCCGAGGGTGTGAAGGACTTGGGAGAAGATGATAATGTGAACATGCACTTCTCTACGGAAAACAACTTCTATTACTGCTGGGGACAGACGATGCAGCGGGGCTCTTATGTTGAGAGTCCAGCTAAGGCAACCGGAAACGACCAGTTTACCGCTAATCCGGGACAAAACGATTGGTATGAGACTGTGAAACTGAATTACGGTATCGACTACTGTGATGCTGGAGGACGTTCAGAACATTTCGATCCTATTCCCAATACCTGGAACAAAATGACCGATATTCTGCTCTTTTGGGCAGCAAAGGGTGTGGATGCTTTCCGTTGTGATATGGCGGAGATGGTTCCTGCTGCTTTTTGGTCGTGGGCTACAGACAAGGTCAAGTTCCGCTACCCAGAACTGCTGTTTATTGGTGAGGTGTACGACCCCAGCCAGTACCGCACATACATCGGAGCAGGATTCGACTATCTTTACGACAAAGTGGGTATGTACGACTGCATAAGAGATGTTATTTGTGGACAGCGTAGGGCGGCAGACATTACTGCTCAGTGGCAGGCTACCAACGATATTGCAGCTCACATGCTCTATTTCCTTGAGAACCATGATGAACAACGCATAGCATCGGAATTCTTTGCTGGTGATGCGAAAAAGGGAATACCGGGACTGGTGGTAAGTGCGATGCTGAACAAGAACCCGTTCATGCTGTATGCCGGACAGGAGTTCGGTGAGCGAGGCATGGACAAGGAGGGATTCAGTGGCACCGACGGACGTACCACAATATTCGACTACTGGAGTCTGGATACTCTGAGGAAGGGATACTACGGGAATGAAAAGGGAGAAGGGAAAAGTGAGAAGTTGCCGGCTGCTGCCGCTGCTCTGGCACGTACTTACAAGAAGGTGCTGAACGTGGCTCTAAAGAGCCGTGCTGTTGCTGAAGGAAAAATGTTCGATCTGATGTACGTTAACCCGCAGCTCGGCAGCAGGATATATGCCTTCCTGCGACGCACAGAGGGAGAACTGCTGCTGGTGGTGACGAATTTCTCAGACGAGGACGTTGCAGCCGACGTATTAATACCCGCACATGCCTTTGAGTACATGAATATCCCCGAAGGCAAGGCTGAGGCAGAAGACCTGCTTGGAACATCGAAACTGAAAACGGAACTGAAAGCCGACAAGCCCGTAAAGGTGAAACTGAAACCGTGGAGCGGTAGAGTTTATAAGTTCGATATATAAAATAAGGTAGTGCAACCGCACTACCTTATTTTATATATGTAATACTTTCTTTTACTTAATAACCTTGGTTGTCATCTCGCTGCCGTCGCTAAAGATAATCTTGCGGATGTTGATACCCTCGGCAGGTTCTGCCAAACGCATTCCGTTGAGCGAGTAGTACTCTATCTTAGAGGTCATCTGCGATTTGCCTTTAATTTCCTCAATGCCTGCACTGATATTACTGGCGGGATAGTACTCGTCGACAGTAGTCTGAGCATCAGCGTTACCGTTCTTCATGATATCCTCTACGAGACTGTTGATGTAGACTTCAATGTTGGTGTACCATTTCTTAGAGTCAATAGTATATAGAAGGGCATCATCTGGATTGGCGGGGTCGAGTCCGTTTACAACCTCCCAACCGTCTTCCATACCGTCGTTGTCCTTATCGAAGTTGGCAGGATGGGTGTTGCCGTTACCATTAGGATACTTGTAAGTTCCGGGTATGCCGTCTCCATCGGGATCAGGGATAACTGAACCATAGGCGGAGTTCTTCCAGTACTTAGCATATTCCTTAGCGAGTTCCTCGTCGGTAAAGGTCTTGCCCTCAGCTTCCCATATCTCCTTCAACTTAGCCTGGATTTGTTTCTTTGTCGTCAGACCCTCTGTTCCAGGGATAGTATAGGGATAAACGTCCCATACGATGTCAATGATACCAGATTTGCCTGTTACACAGCCTTTGTATGTTGCTGTTCCGTTTTGTGCCTCCTCTGCATAGCGGGTATCTTCGCGATCACGATAAAGTGACTGTCCTGCGTATGCCAGTACCTTCTCGAAGGCTTTCTCTGCAGTGTGGGTGGTAACTTCACCAGTGGGGCAGGGAGCATCCATCTTTATCTTAACGCAAGACTCACCCTTATCGTTGGTCTTGTGTTCTACAGAATTTCCATAATAGTTGTTAACATCAGCAGAATAGCGCTCTCCATCAATCAGATATGTAGTACCACTATAGTTGACACCATCCCAGTCGTAGTTCTCTGGTTTGTCTGCTGCCGTAACATAGTTACCGTTGATGTAGTAGCGGCTCGTCATTCCGTAGAGCTCGGGATGGCTGCTGTCAGCGTTGCTTGACGAAGCTACGTCAACCTGGGTTACAGTCTTCTTGTTGCCTGTAGCAGGACCTGCTTTGTAATAGTTGTTTACGATGTTTATCTGTCCGCCGCCAGGACCGCCGTAGCACTTACCTGAGCCCCAGTTGTACATGACGCAGTTGCGGAAGTCTACATTCTCTGCCTGAACGGGATTCTCCCAGTTGTACTCGCTGAAGTTGAGGTTGTTCTTGTAGCCTGTCCATCCGTAGCGGGCACCACAGAAGCGCGGAGCTCGGTTCTCTACGTGAGCAATCATATTGTGGTGGAAGGAAGCCAACTTACCGCCCCAGATGCCACCGTATCCATGAGCACCCTTGGTGTGACCTGAGTTTGTGAGAGACTCAGCGATAGTGCACCACTGCATTGTGAAGTTGTTGTTGTCATAGAAAGATGCCACCTCGTCTATACACCAGCTAAGCGAACAGTGGTCGAGCATAATTCCGGTGACGTTTCTCTGCCACGTAGCATCGGCACCGTCGTTCACGTTGAGTTCCTCACCTCGGCGAATGCCAATGAAACGAATGATGGTGTTACCCTTGGGACGAACGGTATAGTAGCGGAGAGTGATTCCGGGCCAGGGAGCTGTTTGTCCTGCAACGGTAGTGTTCTCACCGATATTGAGGTCGCTCTTAAGCGCTATAACACCACCGACATCGAATACCACGATTTTGGGGTCACTGCCCGAAACGGCCCAACGGAACGAGCCTTCGTTGTTGTTGTCCTCAAGAGTGGTGACGTGGCGTACAACGGTCTGCTTGTCTGCTGTTCCACGACCGCCAGTGATGTAGCGGGCATGTCCCTCTGCTCCGGGGAATGCGGGAATGTTCTGTGCTTGTGCAGCAATGCCGATGAAGGTGAGAGCTGCGAATGTCATTAGTTTTTTCATATCAATTTGTTTTTGTCTAACTTTATCGGATTAACGGTTTTTTATTTGCCGAGCTGTTCCATCTCGAGTGAAGCCCAGATGAACGGACCTACGCCCTTGCCGTCGTTGTCGCGGATAGGTTCAGAGACATAATAGTCGAACGAACCGTCGCGGCGTAGGTTCTCCTTTGCAGTGGGAGCATTGAGCTTTTTGAGTGCCTTAGCCACTTGGGGAGTTATGCCCGGACCCAGTCCGCTTACTTCGCAGCAGCGGGTAAGTGATATGGTCTTGTCGGCATTTACACGGATGAAGTTCTTGACGATTCCGTTGTATGCCTTAATGCCTGCCGTGCGGAAACTCTCGTCGAGGTAACCCTTGCGGGCACCCTTCAATAAGCAATATGCGAACATTGACGAAGCGGTAGACTCAAGGTAGTTGCGGGAATCCTGTACATCGAGAACGTCGTACCACAGACCGGTCTTCTTGTCTTGGTGCTTCACGAGTGCCGTCATTGCCTTCTTAAAGATTTCAATTACCTCGTCGCGCCGTGCATAGTCCTCTGGAAGTGCGTCGAGCACCTCTACCATAGCCATAGTGTACCAGCCCATAGCACGTGCCCATGAGTGCTGTGAAAGACCCGTCTCTTTGTTTGCCCAGAACTGAGTGTGGGTTTCGTCCCAAGCGTGTTTCCACAGTCCTGTTGCCTCATCGTAGGTGCGGCGGTCTGTCTTGATAATCTGGTCAACTGCATCGTTGTACACCTTTACGGCCTTATTCTCACCCTTAATCATAGGAGCTGCCTCGGTATAGAAGGGGAGTCCCATAAAGATTCCGTCGAGCCACACCTGCCAAGCGTAGATTGCCTTGTGCCAGAACACTCCTTCCTTGGTGCGTGGCTGCTTCTCAAGCTGTTTGAAGAGCGTCTTCAGTGCTACCTCGAGGTTTTCCTTTGGCTCCTTCTTGTACATTGCCAGCAGGAACTTTCCGTTGCGTACATTGTCGAGGTTGAACTCGTCGTAGTTATATCCTGTGATGTTCTTGCCGGTAGCGTCAATCATCTTTTCGGGGTACTGCTTAAGATACTCATAAATAGTCTCGTCGCCATAGCGGAGGTAGGTGTCGAACATGGCTCCCATCTCTGTACCCATAGCGTAGTTCCAGCGAGGTTTCTTAGCGAAGTCCAGCATGTATGCCTGAGGCACACGCTGCATCTCTGAGTGAGTCATCCACTCGCTGTAGTGGTCAAAAGGGCGGTCGCCCTCCGCAAGAATAAGGTTGCCGTTGATGAAAAGGTCCTTGAAATGTACCTCCTGGGCATGTCCAATTTGGTGGACGGGGTCGTCGTAAACTCCTTCGAACTTACAGTTGTTTACATAAATATTATTAACGGTGTAGGCGTACTTTGGGTCTTCGTAACCCACAATCATCACACCGTACTTAGACTTCTGGCAGGTAACGTTCTCCATGTATACGTTGCGTACGATGGGGTAGAATCCGCGGCAGCAAACCTCTTTGGGCTCGTAGTCGGTGTTGATCTTAAGTACCGCCTCCTGACACTGTCCTACGGTAACGTTGCGGAAGTGGATGTTTTCGATGATACCTCCGCGGCACGAGTTTGTCTTGATGCGCAGCACTCGCTCCAGGTCGGGAGAGTCCATCTGGCAGTTCTCGACATACACATTCTGGCAACCGCCTGATATCTCGGAACCAATTACCACACCACCGTGTCCGTCTTCCATCACGCAATTGCGCACGATGATGTTCTTGCTCGGAATGCCGGCAAAGCGTCCTGCTCCGCCTTCGCGTCCATCGTTGTTGCGTCCGCTTTTTATGGCGATACAGTCATCACCCGTATGGAAAGTGCATCCCTCGATGAGCACGTTCTCGCACGACTCGGGGTCGCATCCGTCACCGTTAGGACCTTCGTTCCAAACCTTTACCTTACGAACGATTATGTTCTTAGACAGCAGGGGATGGATTACCCAAAATGGAGAGTTCAGCAGTGTAACGCCCTCTAGGAGGATGTTTTCACACTGGTAGAAGTTAACGAGTTGAGGACGCAAGCCCTTTCCCTTACCAAAAATGCGCTGGTCCATATCGACCCCGTCTTCGGCATATTTCAACAATTCTGCACGACTACCTTTTTTCTGGCTCTCCGTCACTTCGGGCACGTCGGGATAGCCCCTCTTGCCGCTCATAGCCCACCACGTTGTGGGAGAGGCGTTGCCGTCGATTGTTCCTTCGCCGGTAACAGCAATGTTCTTCTCTTGATAAGCGTAAATGCATGGCTGGTAGTTCCAGCAGTCGAGTCCTTCCCAGCGTGTACGGACGTTAGGGTAGAGGCTTGTGTCGAAAGCGAAAAGTAATGTTGCATCCTTCTCCACAACTAGGTTTACGCCGCTTTTCAGCGTTATGGCTCCGGTGTTCCATACTCCGGCAGGTACAATCACCTTGCCGCCTCCCTTCATAGAACACACGTCGATAGCTTTATTGATGGCTTTCTGGTTCTGTGCAGCAGTGGCAGTAGTCTTTGCACCATAGGTTGTGATGCGGTAAACTTTTTCAGCAAACTGCGGTTCGTTGATGTTGTGTTCAAGTTGCTTGTATTCCGTATCCCATACGCTCGCGTTGGCAAATACTGGTATCAACAAGCCGATTAGTAGTGTCTTTAAGTTTTTCATTATGTTATTTTTTAGTTTGTATTTTTTCTGGACGGGTACAAAGATAATAATTAATTTTCGATATTACCTACCTTTTTAGAGTTTTTTTTCTTGAAATTTGGTGGTTACTATATTTTTTCTTACATTTGTCGGGAAAATCAGATAATTATTGTAACATACATTAAAATAAACGACTATGAAAAGTGATCCAAAAGAGTGCTTATATTGCACAAACAATCAAACCCTACACGACTTGATGATTGAAATCTGTCCCCTGCAGGTTTCGCGTGCTTTCCTGTTCAAGGAACAGACCTATCGCGGGCGCTGCCTCGTAGCATACAACGGTCATGTTAACGACCTCAATGAACTCAGCGACGAAGAACGCAATAAGTTCATGGCAGACGTTGCACGTGTTACTCGTGCCATGCAGAAAGCTTTTAACCCAGAGAAAATCAACTATGGAGCCTATAGCGACAAACTTTCGCACCTTCACTTCCATCTGGCTCCAAAGTATGTTGATGGTCCCGACTATGGTGGAACCTTCCAGATGAATCCAGGTAAAGTGTACCTCTCTGATACTGAATATCAGGAACTTATAGAAGAAATCAAGGCAAATCTTTAAAACATGGCAATAGTAAAACCTTTCAAGGGCATACGCCCACCAAAGCAATACGTAGAGGAAGTGGAAAGCCGCCCCTACGATGTACTTAATTCAGAAGAAGCCCGCGAAGAGGCTGGCGATAACGAGAAAAGCCTCTATCGTATAATCAAGCCCGAAATAAATTTCCCCGAAGGAACGTCGGAGTACGACCCGAAAGTCTATGAGAAGGCAGCTGAGAATTTCCAGATGTTCCAAGACAAGGGCTGGCTCGTTCAGGACGACAAGGAGCAGTACTACATCTATGCTCAGACGATGAACGGTAAGACGCAATTTGGACTTGTTGTATGCGCCCACTGCGACGACTATAAGAATGGTGTCATAAAGAAGCACGAGTTGACGCGGCGTGACAAGGAGGAAGACCGCATGAAGCACGTGCGTGTTAACAATGCCAACATCGAACCTGTTTTCTTCGCCTATCCCGACAACACAGTGCTCGACACTCTGATTATGCGCTACGCAGCCACAGAACCAGAGTACGACTTCATTGCACCTATTGACGGATTTCGTCATCAGTTCTGGTGTGTTTCCGATGATGTAGACATTGCTACCATTACAGCAGAGTTCTCCAAGATGCCGGCACTATATATCGCAGACGGACATCATCGCTCTGCTGCTGCCGCACTTGTTGGTGCCGAAAAACAGCGTCAGAATCCTGACCATCGCGGTGACGAAGAGTACAACTATTTCATGGCAGTATGCTTTCAGGCAAGCCAGTTGACAATTCTTGACTATAACAGAGTGGTGAAAGACCTCAATGGTCTTACTTCTGAGCAGTTCCTTGTCTCCCTGAAGAAGAATTTTGTGGTTGATGACAAAGGTACTGAAATATACAAGCCGGCTCAACTACACGAGTTCTCACTATATCTCGACAAACACTGGTATTCCCTCAAAGCCAAAGATGGTACCTATGACAACAATGACCCGATAGGAGTGCTCGACGTAGACATTTCCAGTCGTCTTATCCTCGACGAAATCCTGCAAATGGGCGATTTGCGTTCATCTCAGCGCATTGACTTTGTAGGCGGACTTCGAGGACTTGGCGAACTGAAGAGACGTGTAGATAGCGGTGAGATGCGTGCAGCGCTTGCTCTCTATCCCGTTTCTATGAAACAGATTATGGACATTGCAGACAGCGGAAAAATAATGCCACCGAAGGCAACGTGGTTTGAGCCTAAGCTCCGCTCAGGACTCGTTATTCACAAACTATCTTAGAGAAAAACGACTCTGTCTATGAACTTGTAGACAGAGCCGTTTTTTTTACTTTCCTGTCGAAATGCCGTCCACATTTCCGGTAACAGGATTTACTATTACCTGGGTGCGCATTTTAGCAGAGAAGAGTTCTGGATTCATGGGTTCTATCTTGCCAAATTGAGCAGCATAGAATTCATTAGCTGTCCAGAACCTATTGTCACGATGCAGTGTGACGCGTACCTTACCTGGGCGTATAACGAAAATACCAGGTTGCTCGTCGCCTTTCATGCTGAGTTTCACGAACTTACTTTCGACGGTAGTGGTAATTGTCGGTAGGTAGTGAAGGTCTTCAATGCTTATATAATAGGGCGTGGCTTCGGTATCGTCGGTAAGTCCTTTGTCCTGCGAGAAACGGAAAAGCACCTGCTTGGTAACTTCCTGGCGCGGAGTGTAAGTGAGTACGTACTCGGTGGTATCGCGTATCTCCTGCCCCTCTGTAAGAGCTTGTTCGGCGCGCAGAGCAGGTACGAAAGGCTTTGTCTGCGGACGTTCTTCCACCTTCGTGTTGATAGCCAGAATGATTCCCTCGGCATTCTTATGAATATACTTTATGTTGTAGCGCTTGTCGTTGGCGGCATTGTAGAGAATCTCCTTGTCGGGAGTGCCGATGGTATTCATCTTCATCGAAGCAATGGAGTAGTAGCTGTCGGCAGCGCCGTTCTCCATTATCTGAACATGTTCTACAAGCAGTCTGAATTCGATAGTCGTCTTGGGCAGGTAATACTGGTTGGGCTCAAGGACGGGAGTCTGCGCAGAGACCGTTAGCATCAACGCAGTGGCGGTAAGAATAAGTAATAGTCTTTTCATATTTAATTATTATCCCAGATACTTCATAAGAATTTTGGCGTTGCCGCTTTCGCGCAGCTTGCCGATGCTCTTCTCGCGAATCTGACGAACGCGTTCTCGAGTGAGTCCGAGTTGGTCACCAATCTCCTCGAGACCCTTTTCGGGACAGCCTATACCAAAACATGCGCGGATAATGGTTATCTCACGGTCTTTCAATACTTTACGTAGTACATTGTCGAGTTCTTGAGCCATACTTTCATGATCTACCTGACGGTCGGTTCTTGAGTCATCTCCCGAGGGCATCACGTCGAGCATACAGTTATCCTCTCCGTCCTGGAATGGTGCGTCAATACTGATATGGTGTCCGTCTGCAGCGAGACTCTGACCGATTTTCTCCTCGTCGATGTTGCAGGCGTCAGAGAGTTCGGAAACAGATGGATGACGCTGGTTTTCCTGTTCGAAACGGTTGATTTCGTGGTTTATCTTGTTAAGTGATCCCACCTGGTTAAGCGGCAGACGCACAATACGGCTCTGTTCGGCGATAGCCTGAAGGATACTCTGGCGAATCCACCATACGGCGTAGGAGATGAACTTGAAGCCACGTGTTTCGTCGAACTTCTGGGCAGCCTTGATGAGTCCGATATTACCCTCGTCGATAAGGTCGGTAAGCGTAAGTCCCTGGTGCTGATACTGTTTGGCAACACTGACAACGAAGCGGAGGTTTGCTGTAACGAGTTTGTCCTTGGCGCGCTCTCCCTCAGGTCCGCCTTTACGTATCTTCTGGGCAAGCTCTATCTCTTCGTCAATAGAAATAAGGGGTGCACGTCCTATTTCAACCAGATACTTGTCGAGTGCCTCACTCGAGCGGTTGGTAATGCTCTTCTGTATTTTAAGCTGTCTCATCTTAATCTCCTAAAAAATCTTTTTAACCAATTGAATATCAATCAAATAATACTATTTCTTCATGCAAAAGTGGTGCAAAGTTACGTAAAATAAGGTTACGTTGTTATTTTGGAATGAAAGATTTTGCAATATTTAACATTGAAGAAAATGTTGGTACAAGTCTTGGTAATTACGAGAAAAAGTTGTAATTTTGCACCCGTTAATTGAAAATCAAGACAGAATAAACCCGTAAACAGATGAATATCAGTTATAAATGGTTGAAAGAGTACGTTGACTTCGAGTTGACTCCTCAGGAGGTTTGTGACGCTTTGACGTCGGAAGGACTCGAGGTAGACGCGCTCGAGGAAGTACAGAGTATTCGTGGCGGACTGAAGGGACTGTATGTCGGAAAGGTGCTTACGTGCGAGGCGCATCCCGACTCAGACCATCTTCACGTAACGACGGTAGACCTAGGCAATGCAGAGCCCTCGCAGATTGTATGCGGAGCGCCCAACGTGGCAGCTGGTCAGAAGGTTATTGTTGCAGACATCGGCTGTGTGCTCTATGATGGCGACAAGGAGTTCCAGATTAAGAAATCAAAACTACGCGGTGTGGAGAGCTACGGAATGATTTGTGCCGAGGACGAGATAGGTGTCGGTACCAGCCACGACGGAATAATCGTGCTACCCGAGGATGCTCAGGTAGGACAGCCGGCAGCAGAGTACTATCATCTGGAGAGCGACTGGCTCATAGAGGTAGACATCACCGCCAACCGCGCCGACGCACTGTCGCACTGGGGTGTAGCTCGCGACCTGTATGCATGGCTCGTGCAAAACGGCTACAAGACCAGTTTGCATCGTCCGTCTGACGAGACTTTCAAGGTAGACAATCACGACCTCGAGGTAGACGTGGTTGTAGAGAACAACGAGGCATGCAAACGATATGCCTGCGTAAGTATCACCGACTGCACGGTTAAGGAAAGTCCAGAATGGCTGAAGAACAAACTGACAACTATCGGCCTGCGTCCGATAAACAATATAGTTGATATTACAAACTACGTAATGATGGCATACGGACAGCCGCTCCACTGCTTCGACGCAGACATGGTGGAGGGCAGGAAGATTGTAGTGAAGACGATGCCCGAGGGAACACCTTTTGTAACACTCGACGGCGAGGAGCATAAACTCTCGGCGAAAGACCTTGCCATCTGCAATGCCAAGGAGCCGATGTGTATTGCCGGAGTTTTCGGAGGAAAGGGTAGCGGTACCTACGATACCACTCGCAACGTGGTGCTCGAGAGTGCTTATTTCCATCCCACATGGATTCGTAAGTCGGCTCGCCGCCACGGACTGAGCACCGATGCCAGCTTCCGTTTCGAACGCGGCATAGACCCCAACGGCACTATCTACGCATTGAAGCAGGCAGCCCTGCTGTGCAAGGAGTTGGCAGGCGGTAAGGTGTCAATGGACATCCGCGACGTATATCCCGAGCCGATGAAGGACTTCGATGTAAGCCTTAAGTTCGACTACGTAAACCAGCTTGTTGGCAAGCAGCTGCCCAAGGATACGATACGCAGCATTGTGGAGTCGCTTGAGATGAAGATTGTGAAGGAGGACGCCGAGGGATTAGAACTCTTGGTACCTGCCTACAGGGTAGACGTGCAACGCCCCTGCGATGTTGTGGAGGACATCCTGCGCATATACGGATATAATAATGTAGAGATACCCACACAACTGAAGTCGTCGCTGGTAGATAAGAGCGACGTAGACGTAAGCCACCAGCTGGAGAACCTCGTGGGCGAACAGCTCGTGGGAGCAGGATTCAATGAGATTCTCAACAACTCGCTGACAAAGGCGGCATATTATGAGGCTGGAGAAGAGAAAAACGATGGACTCGTACGTATAATGAACCCATTGTCGAGCGACCTTAACGTGATGCGTCAGTCGCTATTGTTCGGAGGACTGGAGAGCATCGCACACAACGCTAATCGCAAGAGTCCGAACCTAAGGTTCTTTGAGTTCGGAAACACCTACTGCAAAGGCGCGAAGACAGAGAGCGCTGATTGGCTGAAAGCAAACGGATACCTCGAGGAGACACACCTCGGACTGTGGGTTACGGGTAAGCGCATCAGCGGCTCGTGGATTCATAAGGACGAGGAAAGTTCGTTCTACGAACTAAAGGCACACGTAATGAATATCCTTAGCCGCATAGGTATACAGATGAACTCGGTAGTCTTCAAGGACGGCAGCAATGAGATGTTCAGCAAGTCAATAGCTATAGAGGCACGTAGTGGAAAACTGCTCGCAGAGATGGGTATCGTAAGCAAGAAACTACAGAAACAGGCTGGCATAGACAACGAAGTGTACTACGCCGACCTTAACTGGACCCAGTTGATGAGAGCCGTAAGAAAAGCTAAGGTGTCGTACAAAGAGATAAGTAAGTATCCCGCAGTTAGTCGCGACCTTGCACTTCTTATCGACAATAACATCGAATTTGCCCAGATAGAGCAGATAGCATACCAGTCAGAACGCAAGTTGCTGAAGAAGGTAGAACTCTTCGACGTGTACGAGGGTAAGAACCTGCCGGCAGGAAAGAAGAGCTACGCTGTGAATTTCATGCTCCAGGATGAGGAACGTACGCTGAACGACAAGCAGATAGACGCTATCATGCAGAAGATTATAGCAAATCTGAAGAAGCAACTCAATGCCGAACTAAGGTAATGGCGTAATAACGACATAACGTAATAACGAAAAAAATAATACAATGGGAAGAGCATTTGAATATCGTAAAGCTGCAAAGCTTAAGAGATGGGGACACATGGCAAAGACGTTCACCAAGATTGGTAAGCAGATAGCTATCGCTGTAAAGGCAGGCGGTCCCGATCCAGACATGAACCCAGCACTTCGTGCTATCATCGCCAACGCCAAGCGCGAGAATATGCCGAAGGACAATATTGAGCGTGCCATCAAGAACGCTATGGGTAAGGACCAGAGCGACTACAAGGAAGTTACCTATGAGGGATACGGACCTCACGGAATAGCTATCTTTGTAGACACCCTGACTGACAACACAACACGTACCGTGGGTGACGTGCGATCAGTATTCAACAAGTTTAACGGTAATCTGGGAACGCAGGGTTCGCTTGCATTCCTGTTCGACCACAAGAGTGTATTCACATTCAAGAAGAAGGACGGTCTAGACATGGATGAGCTGATTCTCGACCTTATCGACTACGGAGTAGAAGACGAGTATGACGAGGATGAGGAAGAGAACTCAATAACCATCTATGGAGACCCCAAAAGCTTCGGTGAAATTCAGAAGCATTTGGAAGAAAATGGTTTCGAGGTGACAGGAGCTGAGTTTACATACATCCCCAATGACTTGAAGGATGTTACTCCTGAGCAGCGCGAAACTATCGATAAGATGGTTGAAAAACTTGAGGACTTCGACGATGTACAGACAGTGTACACTAACATGAAGCCCGAAATAACTGAGTAGCAGGAAAGTCGAGCTCGGGCTGCTCACGGAAGATGCCGAAAACCGCGCTGCCGCTGCCAGTCATTGAGGCATAGACGGCACCGGCATCGTATAGTTGTTGCTTGATTTCTGCTATCTGTGGATACTGCGGAAATATACTATCCTCGAAGTCGTTCTTTAGGTCATCGCGCCAAGTTTCTATTGGCTGACCAAGGACGACTTCGCGGCAGTTCTTAGCGGGTATTGCTGGATGGATGTTTGAAAACGCTTCGCGGGTGCTTACGGCGATAGGAGGCTTTACAACAATAATATGGTAATTTTCAAGAGAGAACCGAATGGGTGAGAGCACTTCGCCTATGCCTTCCGCATACGCCGGAACCGCCCTGATGAAGAATGCGCAGTCGGCTCCAAGGCGGGCGGCATAACGTTCCATCTCTTCAATTGTAAGCCCAAGCCGGCAGTAGTCGTTTATAAGTCGAATGGTATATGCGCCGTCTGACGAGCCTCCTCCCATACCTGCCTGCATAGGAATATTCTTATTAAGAACTATATGTAATGGTGGCAAATTGAAGTCGTTGTTAAGCAAGTCATAGGTTTTAAATACTAGGTTTTTTTCCAGATCACATTCAATGTAATTACCCTCCAGTTCTAACGTAAGTCCCTCTTTCTTTCCATCAGAAATCTTAAGAATATCGTTGATGGCGATAGGGTAGAACACAGTCTCAAGATTATGGTAGCCATCGGAGCGTTTGCTAACGATGTTTAGTCCGAGGTTTATTTTGGCGCAAGGAAAGATATTCATAATTAAAATATAATTAAAGTTGTGTAAATCGTTGCAAAGATACAAATAGTTTTGTAATTTTGCACTCCAAAACATAATAATATGCCGGAAAAAAGAAAAAATACCACTCCGATAGACCCTACCTACGGACACCTTCAGCCGCAAGCCCTCGACATAGAAAGGGCTGTGCTGGGAGCGCTTATGATTGACAGCGACGCCTTCTCGATGATTTCAGAACTCCTGAGACCCGAGACGTTCTACGAACCCCGCAACCAGAAGATATACCACGCTATACAGACGCTTAGCATGGATCAGAAACCCGTGGACATCATGACGGTTACTGAGCAGTTGCGCAAGGAGGGTACGCTCGAAGAAGTCGGCGGTCCGGCATATATCATGGAATTATCGTCGCACGTAGCATCGAGTGCTCACATAGAGTATCACGCGCATATCCTGACGCAGAAATATACTGCTCGCCAGCTCATCACCTATTCGAGCCAGATACAGACGAGTGCCTTCGATGAGACGGTAGATGTCGACGAACTGATGCAGTCGGCAGAGAGCGGACTCTTCGAGTTATCGCAGAAGAACATGCGGCAGGACTACACCCAGATAGACCCCGTAATACAGCAGGCGGTGGAGATAATCCAGAAGGCGCAGTCAAACACCAGTGGTATCACCGGTGTGTCTACTGGATATACTGACCTCGACGACAAAACGTCGGGATGGCAGGATTCGGACCTCGTGATTATAGCAGGTCGTCCGGCGATGGGAAAGACAGCCTTCGCACTGTCGCTGGCAAAGAATATCGCTGTAGACCAGAAGATACCAACGGCGTTCTTCTCGCTTGAAATGAGCAACGTGCAGTTGGTGAACCGTCTGCTCTCCAATGTGTGCGAGATATCGGGTAAGAAAATCCTTAACGGACAACTTGATGACGAGGAGTGGAAACGACTCGACAGGAACCTTCATTCGCTTATGGGTTCACCGCTCTATGTCGATGATACTCCGGGAATGGGAATCTTCGAACTCCGTACAAAGGCACGCCGACTGGTACGCGAAAAAGGAGTTAAGGTGATAATGATTGACTACTTGCAGTTGATGAATGCTAATGGCACTCGTTTCGGTAGCCGTCAGGAAGAGGTGTCAACGATTAGCCGTTCGCTGAAAGGACTTGCAAAAGAGTTGAATATTCCTATCTTGGCGCTGTCGCAGTTGAACCGTACTGTGGACAACCGCGAAGGTCTGGAGGGAAAACGTCCGCAACTCTCTGACCTGCGTGAGTCGGGAGCCATCGAGCAGGATGCCGATATGGTAATCTTCGTTCATCGACCAGAATACTACCATATATATAATGACGATCACGGAAATGACCTTCGCGGTATGGCTCAGATAATAATAGCCAAGCACCGTAAAGGCGCGACAGGCGACGTACTGCTTAACTTCCGCGGAGAGTTCACGAGATTCCAAAATCCCGAGGACTCATATATCGGTTCGCTCAGCAATGGGGGTGAAATAATGATGTCGAAAGGCAGTCAGGACGACGCATTGCCGCCCCCGCCGACATCAGATGTTCCGTTCTAACAGAACTTTTTCTGCTTTCTTGAGATCTTCGGGAGTGTCGATACCTACAGTCTCTATGTCTGTTGTGCCCACACGTATGCGGTATCCGTTCTGTAGCCATCTCAGTTGTTCCAGACTTTCAGCCAGTTCAAGAGAACTCTGGGGCAGTTTTGTGATTTCGCGTAATACATTCGTGCGATAAGCATAAACACCGAGATGCTTTAGAAACGGATAGTTACCAGCCCATTCCGCATGTTCAGTTCCGCGGATATATGGAATTACACTCCGTGAGAAATAAAGTGCGAATCCATTGTTGTCAACAGCAATCTTTGGAGAGTTGGGATTGTCGATAAGTGACATGTCTGCATCGGCTCCAAAAGGCTTTCCGAGTGTTGCTATCTGTGTGGTTGGTTCGTCAAAACATGCTATTAGCGAACGAATCTGCGAAGGATGGATAAACGGTTCGTCGCCCTGAACATTTATTATTATGTCAGCATCAGTACCAATCTTATTTGCTGCTTCCTCAATGCGGTCAGTACCGCTCTTATGGTTAGGAGAAGTCATTACGACGCGTCCTCCAAATTCCAATACCTTATTATATATACGCTCGTCGTCAGTGGCAACATATACTTCATCAAGAACGCTTGAAACCTGTTCATAAACGTGTTGTATTACGGGCTTACCTCCAAGTACTGCCAAAGGTTTACCTGGGAAACGAGTTGAGGCATATCGTGCCGGGATAATTGCTATACACTTCATAATTAATTCTTAGTTATTTAATTACACTGTAATCTCTCCTGCTATCGATGTGTTCATAAACTGCCTTACTGTAGCAGCATCGTCGTATTTTGCAAGCAGCAGCATCAGCTTTGTTACGGCAGCCTCTACAGTAGAGTCGTAACCGCTGATGACTCCTGCGTCGCGAAGCTGACAGCCGGTATCGTAGCGCGACATCTCCACAAAACCAGAAATACACTGACTGATATTCACTACGATGACTCCTCGATCTGAGGCATTAAGAAGAAGGTTGTTTAGCCATTTCGACTGTGGCGCGTTGCCGCTTCCGAAACTTCGCATCACGATACCACGCAACTCAGGGGCATCAAGAAGATGACGCACGATATTCTCCTCAAGCCCGGGGAAGAGAGAGAACACAATTACATTAGTGTCTACCTCGTAGTGGGGCAGGATGGGCAGCGAATAATCTGGCGTTATTATATGGTGGTCGTGAAAGTCGAAATTAACTCCTGCATCACAGAGATGAGGATAGTTAAACGTCTCGAAAGCATGGAAACCGTCGGCATTGATTTTAGTAGAGCGGTTGCCGCGCAATAGCCTGCCACTGAAATAGATACACACTTCAGGGACATACGGTGTGGAATCAGTCTGTCGCATTGCCGCAAGCTCTATACTCGTAATTAGATTTTCCTTTCCGTCAGTACGCAACTGACCAATAGGCAGTTGTGAGCCGGTGAGGATAACTGGCTTGGTGAGATTCTCCAGCATAAACGACAGAGCCGATGCAGTATAGGCCATAGTGTCTGTACCGTGAAGAATAACGAAACCATCATAGAAATCGTATTTTTCTACGATAATCCTTACAAGTTTTGCCCATAGGGCAGGAGTCATGTCGCTGGAATCGATAGGTGGATCAAACTGAAAAACGTCAACGGCTATCTTCAGCGATTCGAGCTCAGGCATCTGAGACACCAGATGGTTGAAGTCGAGCGGCTCCAGCGAACCCGTCCTTGGGTTGCATCCCATTCCTATTGTTCCGCCGGTATAAATGAGCAGAACTTTGTTCGTAATCGATAACGTTATCATTTTGTATTAAATTTCTGCAAATATAACGACTTTTTTTGGTCTGTTCAAAAAAAATGATGTATATTTGCAAAAGATTTCAATTTAAGTACTTAAAAATTATTCGAACTATGAAAAAATTTATGGATGAGAATTTCCTGCTTGACACCGCTACGGCGCAGGATCTCTATCACAACCATGCGGCTAAAATGCCCATCATCGACTATCACTGTCACCTTATTCCCGAAATGGTTGCTACTGACCACAAGTTCAAGAGCATCACAGAGTTGTGGCTTGGCGGAGACCACTATAAGTGGCGTGCTATGCGTACAAACGGTGTTGACGAGCGCTACTGTACAGGAAAAGATACCAGCGACTGGGAGAAGTTTGAAAAGTGGGCAGAGACAGTTCCATATACTTTCCGCAACCCACTGTATCATTGGACACACCTTGAGCTGAAGACAGCTTTCGGAATTGACAAACTTCTCTCTCCAAAGACAGCACGTGAGATATTTGATGAGTGTAACGAGAAACTCAACCAGCCTGGATATACAGCACGCGGATTTATGCGTCGCTATAATGTAGAGACCGTTTGTACAACCGACGATCCCGTTGACGACCTGCATAACCATATTGAGTATGCACGCAACAAGGCAGATAACGATCCGCGCATGATTCCCGCATGGCGTCCCGACAAGGCGATGAACATCGAGAAGCCCGAATATGCTGACTATGTAAACCAACTGGGTGAGGTTGCTGGAGTTACCATCACTACTTTCAAGGACATGATGGACGCTCTACAGAAGCGTCACGACTTCTTCCACGCACAGGGAAGCCGCCTGTCAGACCACGGTATCGAGGAGTTCTACGATGAGCCTTATACAGACTCTCAGATAGAGACAATCTTCGAGAAGGCTATGCGCCGTCAGGCTCTCTCTGATATGGAGATTCGCCAGTATAAGCACTGCTTCCTGAAACTCTGTGCAGAGATGGACTACGACGCAGGTTGGACACAGCAGTATCACTACGGTGCTATCCGCGACAACAACACCTTGATGTACAATAAGTTGGGTGCTGATACCGGTTTCGACTCTATTGGAGAGTTCACTACTGCTAAGGCTATGAGTCATTTCCTCAACGAACTGAACATGGAAGGCAAGTTGACACGTACCATCCTCTATACTCTGAATCCTTGTGCCAACGAGGTTATAGCCACAATGCTCGGTAACTTCCAAGATGGTTCTTGTCCGGGTAAGATACAGTTCGGTTCTGGTTGGTGGTTCAACGACCAGCTCGACGGTATGGAGCGCCAGATGAACGCCCTTTCTGTTCTTGGTCTGCTGAGCCGTTTTGTTGGTATGCTCACCGACTCTCGTTCGTTCCTGAGCTATCCTCGTCACGAGTACTTCCGTCGCCTCCTCTGTAACCTTCTTGGTAATGATGTTGAGCGCGGACTTATCCCCAACGACACAGAGAGTCTGTACCGTATGGTTGAGGATATCAGCTACAATAACGCTAAGAATTACTTCAAGTTCTAATCGTAGATTAGAGACGACAAAAAATCCCGATGACACACCTCATCGGGATTTTTTCTATATTATTATTAAAATATTTGTGTGTCTCAAAAATAATTAGTACTTTTGCAAAGTTTTTTTAAGAAATATATTTCAGTAGACGATATGAAAAAAATATTTACTCCGATAGTCGTAGCGACTATGATACTGATGCTTGGCAGTTGTGCAAGCACAAAGAAAGTTGCTTATTTCCAGAATATAAACGAGGTTAGTCTTGAAGGGTCCAAGGGACTTTTCGATGCAAAGATTATGCCCAAGGACATGTTGACGATAACTGTTTCGACAACAGATCCCAAGGCTGCCATGCCTTTCAACCTCTCTATATCGAGCACTCTTGACTCTTCTGGTCGTCTTGCAACAGGCGGTAGTACGCTCCAGACCTATCTGGTAGATAACAATGGAGAAATCAACTATCCCGTCGTAGGCATTCTTAATGTAGCAGGAATGACGGTGCGTCAGTGTGAGGAGTTTATTGCCGCTAAGATAAGACCATACATGTCAGCTTCGGAGAATCCTGTGGTTACCGTCCGCATGTCGAGTTACCGCATCTCAGTAACAGGTGAAGTTACCCGTCCGGGAGTAATCTCAGTATCAACAGAGAAGATGAGCGTTCTCGAGGCATTGGCACAGGCAGGCGACCTGACAATTTATGGTAAGCGTGATAACGTTATGCTTATCCGTGAAGATGCTACAGGACAGAAATCTGTCCATATCTTAGACCTTAACGATGCCAATATCATCAATTCGCCATACTACTATCTGCAGCAGAACGACATTATCTACGTAGAGCCGAACAAGGTGAAGGCTCAGAACGCAAGTGTGGGTCAGGTTACAACCCTCACAATGTCAGCAATCGGTGTCTTGGTATCAGTGGCTTCATTGATGGTTAACATTTTAAGAAAATAAACTAAGACTAAAACAAAAACTATATGTGCGGAATAGTAGGATATGTAGGTAAGCGCGACGCCTATCCAATTCTTATCAAGGGATTGAAGCGACTGGAATATCGCGGATACGACAGTGCCGGAGTAGCGCTTATTAATGATAAGGACGATCTAAATGTCTACAAGACGAAGGGAAAGGTGAGTGACCTCGAGGAGTTCTGCTCAGACAAGGACTTCAGCGGCACAATTGGTATAGCACATACCCGCTGGGCAACCCACGGTGAACCTTCTACCCTCAATGCACATCCCCATTATTCGGAATCCAAGAACCTGGCGATTATACACAACGGTATTATTGAGAACTATGCCGACCTGAAGAAGAACCTCAGCGCCAAGGGAGTGGAGTTCTGTAGCGACACTGATACCGAAGTTCTTGTTCAGTTTGTCGAATATATCCAGAACCGTAAGGGCTTGGACCTTCTTACAGCCGTTCAGCTGGCTCTTCATGAAGTGATTGGAGCCTATGCCATAGCCATTATCGACAAACGCCATCCCGACACTATCATCGCAGCCCGTAAGCAGAGCCCGTTAGTAGTGGGAATAGGCGAGGGTGAGTTCTTCCTTGGTTCAGACGCAAGCCCCATTATTGAATATACCGACCAGATGGTGTATCTCGAAGACGGCAATATCGCGGTATTGAAACCCGGTAAGGAACTCGAGGTCGTAAGCATCCTCAATCGCAAGTTGTCCCCAGAGGTAAAGACTGTAGACCTCAACCTCGGACAGATAGAGAAGGGAGGCTATCCTCACTTTATGCTGAAGGAAATCTTCGAGCAGCCCGAGTGCCTCACCAACTGTATGCGAGGTCGTATTAACGTAGACCTCAACAACGTTACGTTGAGTGCTGTAATCGACCACAAGAACGGGCTCGTTCATGCAAAGCGAATAATAATCGTGGCATGCGGAACTTCTTGGCACGCAGGTCTTATCGGCAAACAGATAATAGAGAACCTCTGCCGCATTCCAGTAGAAGTTGAATACGCATCGGAGTTCCGCTACCGTAATCCAGTTGTCACAAAGGACGATGTCGTGATTGCAATTTCGCAGAGTGGTGAGACGGCAGATACACTCGCTGCTGTAGAGCTGGCTAAGCAGAAAGGTGCGTTCATCTACGGAATATGTAATGCCATCGGTTCAAGCATTCCTCGTGCAACGCATACGGGAAGCTATATCCATGTAGGTCCTGAAATCGGTGTTGCTTCAACAAAGGCATTTACCGGTCAGGTAACTGTACTTACGATGCTTGCCCTCGCGTTGGCAAAAGAAAAGGGTTCTGTTGCCGAGGCAGACTATCAGGAAATAGTTAAGGAACTTGCGCTAATTCCCGACAAGATACGCGAGGTACTGAAGACCAACAACAAGGTGAAGGACCTTGCTCGCACATTTACATACGCACGCAACTTCCTCTACTTAGGTCGCGGCTTCAGTTATCCCGTTGCTCTTGAAGGTGCACTCAAACTGAAAGAGATAAGCTACATACATGCTGAGGGCTACCCGGCAGCAGAGATGAAGCATGGTCCTATAGCACTGATTGACTCCGACATGCCCGTTGTGGTAATTGCTACTCATAACAATATGTATGAGAAAGTGCTGTCGAACATTCAGGAAATAAAAGCGCGAAAGGGTCGAGTTATTGCTCTCGTAAGCAGTGGCGATAATACGATAGGGAAGATAGCCGACGAGGTAATTGAGATTCCCGACACATTGGAGTGTCTCGAGCCTCTGATAGCAACAATTCCCCTACAATTGTTAGCTTATCATGTTGCCGTTTGTAAAGGCAAGAATGTCGATCAGCCAAGAAACCTTGCAAAGTCGGTAACTGTCGAATAATTTCGACGTTACCGATTTTTGTTATAAAGGCTGAAGGGTGAAAAAGTAAAAGGGTAAAAAAGTAAAAAGGTAAAATAGTAAAAAGGTAAAAAAGGTGGAACAGTTAAAACATGAATGTGGAGTTGCAATGATAAGATTGCTGAAACCCCTAAAGTACTATCAGGAGAAGTACGGTACGTGGGCTTATGGTCTTAACAAACTCTACCTTATGATGGAGAAACAGCACAACCGCGGTCAGGAAGGAGCAGGTATTGCTTCGGTAAAGCTGAACACGGAGCCGGGAACCGACTATATGTTCCGTGAGAGGGCAGAAGGAAAAGATGCCATCACTGAGATATTCTCCAAGGTGAACGAAAACTTTGCAGGAGAGCTATATATGGGTCACCTGCGCTATTCCACAACGGGTAAGAGCGGACTGTCGTACGTGCATCCGTTCCTGCGCCGCAATAACTGGAAGGCAAAGAACCTCTGTCTCTGCGGAAACTTCAATATGACTAATATCGACGAGATTTTCGAGAAACTGACGTCTCAGGGACAGTGCCCTCGCATTTATAGCGACAGCTACATCACTCTTGAACTTATGGGACACCGCCTGGACCGCGAGGTGGAGCGAAACTTCATTGAAGCGAAGGAGAAAGGACTCGAAGGACTTGACATCACTAATTATATTGATGATAATGTCCAGATAGAGAACGTATTGAAGACTACGATGGAAGACTTCGACGGCGGATACGTTATGTGCGGAATGACTGGAAGCGGTGAGATGTTCGCTATGCGCGACCCGTGGGGCATCCGTCCTGCTTTCTACTACCTTGACGACGAAATGATGATTCTTGCCAGCGAGCGTCCTGTGCTCCAAACAACCTTCGACCTGGAGTGCGAGGACATCAAGGAACTGCCTGCCGGACAGGCAATCATAGTCAACCGACGCGGTGAGACTTCCCTGAAACAGATACTTAAACAGCGCGGTGACTCAAAATGTTCGTTTGAGAGAATTTATTTCAGTCGCGGTTCCGACCGTGATATATATAAGGAACGTAAGAAACTCGGCGAACAGCTCACCAAACCCATCCTAAAGGCAATCAACGGCGACACCCGCCATACGGTGTTTTCGTTTGTGCCCAATACTGCCGAAGTGGCTTTCTATGGAATGCTTAACGGATTCAAGCGATATATCAACGAACAGAAGATTCGCAAGATCTCCACTATGGACCACGTGCCGACTAAGGAGGAACTTGATGAAATACTCCATACCTACGTCCGTTCAGAGAAAGTAGCGTGGAAGGACATCAAATTGCGCACCTTCATTACCGAGGGCAATTCGCGCAACGACCTTGCAAGCCACGTTTACGATATCACTTACGAGAGTGTCAGGCCCCACGAAGACAATCTTGTGATAATCGACGACAGTATCGTTCGTGGCACAACTCTTCGCGAGAGCATCTTCAAGATATTAGACCGTCTTAACCCCAAGAAGATTGTGATGGTCAGTTCGTCACCTCAGATACGCTATCCCGACTATTACGGAATAGACATGGCTCGTCTTGAGGAGTTCTGCGCCTTCCGTGCAACGATTGAACTGCTCAAGGAGCGCAACATGCACAAGATTATCGAGGCAACATACCATGCCTGCACGAACGAACTTAAAAAGCCCAAGGCAGAGATGCAGAACTGCGTGCGCGAGATATACAAACCCTTCACCGTTGAAGAGATTAACGAGAAGATGGTTGAGATACTGAGACCTGCCGACATGAAGACCCCGATAGAAATGGTGTTCCAGTCTATCGAAGGACTCCACGAGGCATGTCCCGACCACAAAGGTGACTGGTACTTCACCGGCAAATACCCCACACCTGGCGGCATTAAACTCGTGAACCAAGCTTATGTGAATTACATTGAGACAGTCTATCAGAACGAAACAAAATTTTAATATCAGATATGAGAAAAGTAACATTGCTTCTTGACGACGGAACACAGTTCCACGGAGAGTCTTTCGGTTTCGAGAAACCGGTGGCAGGCGAAGTAGTCTTCAATACCGCCATGATGGGTTATCCCGAATCGCTGACAGACCCTTCATATGCAGGACAGTTGATGACGCTTACCTATCCCTTGGTAGGCAACTACGGAGTACCTCCTTTCACTATGGAGGCTAACGGGCTGTCAACTTTCATGGAGAGCGACAAAATCTATGCGTCGGCAATTATCGTCAGTGACTACAGCACAGAGTACAGCCACTGGAACGCGGTAGAAAGTCTTGCCGACTGGCTCAAACGCGAACAAGTTCCGGGAATTACGGGTATCGATACCCGCCAACTTACAAAGGTGCTGCGCGAGAATGGTGTTATGATGGGAAAGATAATTTTCGACGACGAGCCCGACAACATTCCCGAGGCTTCCTACGAGGGAGTGAACTGGGTGGACAAGGTTTCGTGCAAGGACATCATCCGCTATAACGAGGGCGCCGGCAAGAAGGTGGTGCTTGTAGACTGCGGTGTAAAGCACAATATCATCCGCTGCCTTATAAACCGTGGGGTAGAGGTTGTGCGTGTTCCCTGGAACTACGACTACACCCAGATGGATTTCGACGGACTCTTCCTTGCCAACGGTCCCGGTGACCCTGATATGTGTGAAGAAGCAGTGAATATCCTCCGCCGCCACATGGATAACACCCGTAAGCCGATATGCGGTATATGCATGGGTAACCAACTTTTGGCGAAGGCTGCCGGAGCAACAATCTATAAGCTGAAGTACGGACACCGTTCCCATAACCAACCGGTGCGCGAGGTGGGTACTACCCGCTGCTACGTCACGAGCCAGAATCACGGTTATGCCGTCGATGCCACTAAACTCAGCAAAGAATGGCGCGAACTGTTCGTCAACATGAACGACGGTTCCAACGAGGGTATTTGCCACACTGTCAATCCGTGGTTCAGCAGCCAGTTCCACCCTGAGGCATGCAGCGGACCCGTTGATACAGAATTTATGTTCGATCGTTTCATAGAAACGCTCTGAAAGGTAAAAAGGTAAAAGAGTAAAAAAGTAAAATTATGAAGAACGAGAATATAAAGAAGGTGTTGCTCCTCGGTTCGGGAGCATTGAAGATAGGCGAGGCAGGCGAGTTCGACTACAGTGGCTCTCAGGCTCTCAAGGCGTTGCGTGAGGAAGGTGTCAAGACCGTACTCATCAACCCTAACATCGCTACAGTCCAGACATCCGAAGGCGTTGCCGACCAGATTTACTATCTGCCTGTTCAACCATACTTCGTAGAGCGCGTCATCCAGAAGGAACGTCCCGACGGAATACTCCTTTCGTTCGGAGGACAGACGGCTCTTAACTGCGGAGTGGAACTCTTCCAGAGCGGAGTGCTCGAGAAGTACGGAGTAGAGGTGCTCGGAACTCCCGTCCAGGCTATTATGGACACCGAGGACCGTGAACTCTTCGTAAAGAAGCTCGACGAGATAGACGTTAAGACAATCAAGAGTGAGGCTTGCGAGAACATAGAACAGGCACGCCGCGCTGCCGCTGAACTCGGTTATCCCGTGATTATCCGTGCTGCCTATGCACTCGGAGGACTGGGAAGCGGTTTCTGCGACAATGAAGAGGAACTCAACAAACTTGCCGAGAAGGCTTTCTCGTTCTCTCCCCAGGTACTTGTCGAGAAATCCCTGAAGGGATGGAAGGAGATAGAATACGAAGTGGTACGCGACCGCTACGACAACTGTATCACAGTCTGTAACATGGAGAACCTCGACCCGCTGGGTATTCATACCGGTGAGTCTATCGTTATTGCTCCGTCACAGACCCTTACCAATTCAGAGTATCACAAGCTGCGTGCCCTCGCAATAAAGATTATCCGTCATATCGGAATTGTCGGCGAATGTAACGTCCAGTACGCCTTCGACCCCGTCAGCGAGGACTATCGCGTTATCGAGGTCAATGCCCGTCTGTCGCGCTCTTCAGCCCTTGCTTCTAAAGCCACCGGCTATCCCTTGGCATTTGTTGCTGCGAAGCTCGGAATGGGTTACGGACTCTTCGAACTGAACAACTCTGTTACCAAGACCACCAGCGCTTTCTTCGAGCCTGCTCTTGACTATGTGGTTTGTAAGATACCCCGTTGGGACCTCTCCAAGTTCCGTGGTGTTGACCGCGAACTGGGTTCATCGATGAAGTCTGTCGGCGAGGTGATGGCTATCGGTCGCACCTTCGAAGAGGCTATCCAGAAAGGTCTGCGTATGATAGGGCAGGGAATGCACGGATTCGTGGAGAACAAGGAACTTGAGATTCCCGACATCGATGCTGCCCTGCGCGAACCTACCGACAAGCGTATCTTCATCATTTCCAAGGCTATGCACCAGCCGCATTACACCATCGACCGCATCCACGAACTGACGAAGATAGACAAGTGGTTCCTTCAGAAACTGAAGCACATCA
>JAFTFC010000150.1 GCA_017449725.1 Prevotella sp.
AACAACCCAGTCAAGCAAATTGCTGCTCAACTGGGTTTTGAAGATGTTTCGTATTTCGTCCGTTTGTTCCGCCAACATGTCGGGATGCCACCAAAACAATATCGGGAAGTTTAATTTTTCCTTTTTAACCTTTTACCTTTTTACTTTTTTACCTTTCTTAATCACTATTCCCTTGTAGCCGTCGCTGACGCGCTGACCGCTGAGGTTATACATGGTTGTGGGTTGCAGGTCGATGGTCGTAGGCTGATAGATTCCGGCAGCCTGACTGAATAGGATGGGGATACGCACGTCGAACTCAGTGTACTCGGTTGTCTTGCTATCTTCGTAGTACGAAAGCTTCGCATAATAGTCGTGCGACTGGTCTACAGTTACGGTATTGAAGTCCAGTACACCCGTCTCGCCTGCTGCAATGGTCTGCGTCTTGGAGTATTTCCTCATGAGAGCGACATCGGTGTCTGCACGGTAGAGGGTCAGACGGAATGCTCGGTCGTAGTCGAAGGTAGAGCTGTTCTTCACCGAAATCTTAATGTCAAGCGGGTCGAATGTCACATCACTGCCGGTAAGTTCGAGAGAATACTCATCTCTGGGTGTTGCACTGAAGGTCTTCTTGCCTATAACATTTCTTCCGTTCTCGTCAGTACATATCCATACCGTGAGGTCTGAAGAGGCTGTCGGCTTGAAGTAGAAGTACACCTGCTCGGTTTCTCCGGGCTGGACGTAGGCTCCTGCCACAGAAACTGCTTTGCCTTTTGACGAAGTGGTGCTCTGGAAGCAGTATAGCTCGGTGTTGAACTCGGCTGTGCCGCTGTTCTTAACATCTACCACGAGTTCATTGGTTGAACCCTTCTTCAACTCGCTGGTGAAGTTCATATCCTCAACAGCGATTTGGCTGTCGGTATGGTCGTACTTGGATATAGATACCGAATTACCACTTACCGATGCAACAAAGTAACAGAGTTCCGGACTTGCCATTGGAGTCCACTCGGTGGTGCCGTTCTTTCGACATAGAGGAACCAGTGTATAGGTTCCGTTGCCGCCGAGGGCAGATGCTGTTAAGGTATGGGTAGAGTAGTCCATTTGCATGGTCTGATAAGCCGGCTGCAGATTCTGTGTCGTGGTAGAGACGATAGAATAGTTGCCGTTATCATCTACTTTAGCCATAGCGATATCGAACTTATAAGTCTTGGCGAGCATACTTGCAACTGCCAGATAGAGAGTATTGGAACGGATAGAGGTATAGTCCATGTCATACTGAACGGTAAGCGGCATAATATTGCTACCGACACCGGGACGGCGCACACCTATAGTTATAGACTGTCCGAAGGTGAAACCGTCCTCTGTGGTGCTGGCACCCGTCTGTGACGTTGTATAAGGATTAAGAATTGACAAACGACAGTAAGGATGGAAATAGTCATTATAGCCCCATCCCCAGTTGATATGGAATAGTCCGTTGCCGTCGTATCCGTCGCACACGAAGGCATGACCTCCGCCGGTAGACTGTCCGCAATAGAGAACGGGACGGTTATTAGATAACTCATTGTAGACCATCTCTTCCCAATCCTGAGTGGTATACATGTCACGATAAATGTTCTGCACAGACTCATCATAGCCGAAATAGTTGACAAAGGCATTGGGAAGAGCCATCTCGCTGGCTCCGGAACCAGTGGGGTCATAGTCCATCTCAGTTGCCTGACCGCAGTAGAGCATAAGGTTAGCTACGGCAGTCTTCTGAACCTGAGAGGCATTGTAGCCATAAGTTGTCCTCATATTCGACCAGTCGAACGTTATAGCCGGCAACTGTGGCATGTTTATTTTATTTGTATAAGTGGTATATGAAGGGATTGACGTTGTTGCATCCTGAGGCCACTTATGATAGTTCATCACCTGAGCAAAGGCTGTTGCGAGACAACCGGTTGGGGTCTTAGAGTTACCTACTTTAGGACAGAGAGTGTTGTATGGATCATCCTGGGACCACTCGGTGGTAAGCATGGGAGAGATTGCTGGTTTGTCGAGTACATACTGCATCTGCTGGATATTATGCTCCTGGATATAGCGTATCTGACGCTCGTACTCAGAGAGCCACCACTTCATGTTCTCGGGAATCTGCGATTCGTCGAACTGAGCGCCCTCGGCGTATGCAAGTACGGGCTCGGTCTGGTCATCTCCCGATATTACCACGAAACCGTCGGTGGAGTTGAACACATAGATATAGTCTGTCTGGGATATCTGCGCTACAGAACTGCGGGGTGCCAGACGAGGCTGCTGAGCAACCGTCCAACCCTTCTGCTTCATGAATGCCGAAGCTGTCTGAAGTGCCTGTGACTTGCTCACCGGAGCAGCCCAAGACATAAAACATGCCACGAGGCATGCTGTCAAGATGAAAACTCTTTTCATATTTATTATATTTTCTTTATCCAGTTAGAGTGGACAAAGGTAAAAAGAAAAAACCAAATAACTGCTATTTGTTTACAATTATTTGGTTTTATTTCTTAATTCTAAAAGAATTCTCGATGCTTTGCAACTCCTCACTGAATGATTTGTCTACCTGAAGTTGCCGCTCAACAGTCTTGCAGGAATGTATCACCGTAGAGTGGTCGCGGTTGCCTACGAGTTTACCAATACGGGCGGCAGTCATCTTGGTGTACTTCTGCGCGAGGTACATAGAAACCTGGCGGGCTACGACAAGTTCATGGCGGCGACTTCTGCCATTTACAGCACTGGGAGAGACGTTGAAGTGGTTGCATACCGTCTCGAGGATGTCATCAACGGTGAGCGGACGGTCGTCAACATTGACAGCACGCTTGATGACGCGCTCTGCCAGACGAACGTCTATCTTTCCATTGTAAACAATAGAGTAAGCGAGCAGCGAGTTGATTACTCCCTCAAGGTCGCGCACACTACCATTGGCAGTCTTGGCAATGAACTCCACGACATCGGCAGGGATATGCAGTCCGTCGCGACGTATCTTACTGTTCAGTATGTCCACGCAGAGCTGCTCGTTGGGTCGTTCAAGTTCGGCAATCAGTCCGCAGGCGAAACGGGTAAGCAGGCGTTCGTTCATTCCCTTGAGGTCTACCGGAGGACGGTCGCTGGCAAGAATGATGCGCTTGCCGTTGCGGAACAGGTGGTTGAAGATATGGAAGAAAGTGTCCTGGGTCTTTACTGCCGTCATCCACTCCTGCACATCATCGACGATGAGCACATCGATGGTCTGGTAGAAGTTGATGAAGTCGTTTATCTTGTTCTGCAACTGCGCATTGGTGTACTGCACTTGGAAAAGTCGCGCACTGACGTAGAGAACTCGCTTCTCGGGGTACAGTTCTTTGGTGCGGACGCCGATGGCATTGATAAGATGGGTCTTACCGCAACCCGACGGTCCGTATATGAACATAGGATTGAACTGAGTTGTCTTGGGATGCTCAGCGATAGACAAACCCACAGAGCGTGGCAGTTTGTTGCTGTCTCCCTCGATGAAGTTGTCAAAGGTCTGACGGGGATTGAGTTGCGGGTCAATGTCCTGAGGTTTGGCTGCATCGAGAACCGAAGGACTCTGGTTGCCGGCAGTCTTGGCCTGCGGCTCGTTGATACCTGCCGGCTCCTCGCCTTCAATATTCTGTGTTATACCATTGGTCTTATCGGTAACTACGGTGTATGCCAGTTTCACGTGCTTACGGAAAGTGCGCTGCAAGACATGCATGAGAAGATCCACATAGTTCTCTTCCAAGTACTCGTAAACGAACATACTTGGAACCTGAAGCAACAGCGTCTGAGTCGCAGGAGTGTACGACTGGAAGGCTATTGGCTTGAACCAGGTGTTGAACTGTTGCTCAGTGACATTCTCTCTTATAATCTCAAGACAACTGTCCCACTGAGCCCGTGGGTTAATACTCATTTTTCTCTTCTCTATTTATTTAATAGGTATAGCTGTTTAGTCAGCAGATTCCTTGTTTAAGCGTTTGCAAAGGTCGACAAAAAAAATCATTCCTGCAAATTTTTTCTTTCCCCAGAATTTCTTAATAAAAGTGAAAGTGCTTCAAATCAGTACTTTCCGAAATATTTACTTTTTCAGCTTTTCGAAAACTATTGTATTTTTCGAACTACCTAAAAATCAACGGATTGAGAAAGACCGTACAAAACTTCGCACACTATAACCTGAGCGTGCAAAAATATATGTAATTATCTGATATATCGCACTTCGCAAACTTTTCCTAATCCGGTTCACGAAGCACGATTTAATTTAGATAAAATTTAAATTAGACCCCAAAGGTCTTTTTTAACATTTCTCCTTGTCAGAATAATCAGAAGAGGGAAAAATGGACATAGCGCTTAGGACGCATGCGAAGGTCTATGAGCAGGGAGTCGGCATCATTTACCGTCTGATTCATGCGGTTGTACAGTCCAGGATCGCGCATGAGTTTGCCAAGTGAGCCTTCGTTGCTATTGAGTTCACGTGTCAATTGCTCTACGTTAGCCACCGTGGCATCCACCTTAGCCATAGTTCCCTCGACATCGACCTTGGCAAGATTTGTTGTAAGGGTCTGGGCATTGGTGAGTACTCCGTCGGTCTTCTGAAGCAATCCCGGCACCTTACCATTGAGTTGTCCGAGCAACTGGTTAACTTGAGTAGTGGTAGTGGTAAGATGACCCGTCACTGCTTCGATGTTATGCAGCGAGTTTGCTATTGCGGGATCAGCCAGCAACAGGTTAAGACTCGTCATTATGGAGTCGAGTTTGGGCAGCATCTGCTCGAATTGCGGTATCAGGTCGGCAGCTTTAGCCATTGCACCACCGCTGACGGCTCCGTCAATCATCTGTCCCGGCATAATCCGCTCGCGGGGGTTATTGGCAAGAAGGAGGTTCACCTTGACATTACCAAGCATGTCGCTTACTATCTCTGCCGATGAACCTTTCGGAACGCGCAGTTCGTTGTTCAGTCCGATAGACACCTTGATGTTGCCCTGATGGTCGAAGTCATAGGCGATAGCCTTTACCGTTCCTACTTTAAAACCATCGGCATAGATAGGGCTGGCTTCTGAAAGTCCTGTCACGTCGTCGAACTTGACATAATAGACATCGTCGGAAGAAAAGAGGCTTGCTCCCTTGAGGAAGTTCATGCCGATATAAAGGATGAGCAGTCCCAACACTGCTACCAAAGCGATTTTAATTTCCTTTGAACTGTTCATATATTATTATTTCTTTTGTTTAAACTCACGTATAGCCTCGTGGATATCCATCTTCTCTCCGTTCTTGAAGGCTATGATGAATGCCTCGGGAAACTTCACCAACAGACTTTTGCGCAACTGCACTATCTCGTTGTAGTCGGATGATGCGCCGATAGTATATTTGTTAAGCCCTTTCTCGAAATAGCTGTCGATATTCTGCTCTCCTTTAAACCGTCGGTCAGAGGTCTTCAACTTGGTATCGCTCGCCATTATCTGGACTTTGAAGACAAGACCGCTGGTTGATGGAACCGGTGCAACTGGCGTCTTTCCCGAAGGTTCCGGATTTTCTGACGGTTCATTTTTTACAGAAGTATCTGCCTTTACAGAAGTCTCGGTCTTTTCCTGAACCGAAGAAGGCTCCTGAACCGTCGGAGCCGCCACTATCTTCGGGGCCTCAACTCCTTCATGCTTCTTACGATACCTTACAAAGGCATTGTAGAGCCCGCGGGCATGGGCATCGATACCGTTTTTCGAATTAAGAAGACTCTCCTCGTCACTCGTAGTAATGAACCCAAGCTCGACAAGGCAACTGGGCATAGACGTAGCGCGCAACACGAGGAATCCCGCCTGATGGACACCTTTGTTGGGACGGCTTGCCGAGGCGCACACTTCCTGCTGTATCATCCGCGCCAATTCCACACTCTTTGCCATGTTCTTGTCCTGTATCAGTTCGAACATAATATAGCTCTCCGACGAGTTGGGGTCGAACCCTTCGTAACGTTGCTTATAGTCCTTCTCAACGAGAATAACGGAGTTTTCGCGCTTAGCAACGGCAAGATTATCGGCTGCCCTGTGCATTCCGAGGGTGTACACCTCAAAGCCTCGCGCGACACGTCCTGCCGGCAGAGCATTGGTATGTACCGAGATAAAGAGGTCTGCCTTGGCACGATTGGCTATATTGGCACGCTCGTTAAGCGGTATGAACACGTCGGTCTTTCGGGTGTAAACTACGTTCACGTCTGGGCAGTTGCGCTCCACATAGCGCCCGAAAGCGAGCGCTACATTCAGGTTTATATTCTTCTCCTTGGAGAAAGCGCCGCATGCTCCGGCATCATGACCTCCGTGACCGGCATCAATTACGAGAGTATAGCGTTTTGCTGACAGCGACAGCACTGCCAGCATAACAAATAACAATATAGATAATAGCCGCTTCACTCTTTACTTAATCTCTTATTAAACGCACTTTTACCGCAGCCCCAAAGCAGTCAGCACCCATCGGTGGATTGACCTTGGTTATGGTAAGGTCGACAGCATCAACAGCCACGAATTCGCGGAAGATGCGCTTCCCTATCCTTCCTACGACATGTTCGAGGAGGTTTGACGGCTGCGCCATCTCCTCTTCTATGATATGGTAGAGAGCGGCATAGTTGAGCGTGTCGTCCACATTGTCGGTCTCTACGGCGAGCGTTTGCCCGTAGTCGACGCAAATATCCACCACGAAGTCGCCGCCCGTCAGCCGCTCCTGGGGCAACACGCCGTGGCTGGCGTGAAACCGCAGTCCTTTCAGCGCGATATGTAACTGTTCGATGTTCAATTTTTAAAACTTAATTCTTAAATCTTAATTATCCGCAGCGGCTTGCTCCGCAGTTGGTGCAGATTAGGCAGCCTTCCTGATAAACCAAGGTTTCATGACCGCAGTTAGGACACTTCTGTCCTTTCGCCTCGGTTCCGTCGGTGATGTATTTCTTCAGGGCGCGTTCCACACCGTTCTTCCAAGTGTTGATACTCTCGCTCTTGAGTTGCAGCGATGCCACAAGTTTGATAACGTAGGCGATAGGCATACGATAGCGTAGCACACCGGAGATGAGCTTGGCGTAGTTCCAGTACTCGGGGTTGAACTTCTCCGAGAGTCCCTCTACGGTTGTCTTGTAGCCGCGCTTGTTCTCGAACTGGAAGTCGTAGCGGCGGGTGCCATCCTCGTTCACTTGCTTGATGATCTTGCCCTTGGTGACAGACTTAGGCAGCATGATGCCTTCCTCGTCGTCTTGGAGTCCGGTGAATATCTCATAGGGATAACCGTCAAGGAGTCCGACAAATGCCACCCATTTCTCTTTGTTGTTCTGGAAGCGAACCACATCTGCCTCAAGAATCTGCGGACGTACCTCCGTCACCTCGGGCTGCTTGCAGGGAAATGGTTCGGGTTTCTCCTCCTCGGGCTTCTTTTTCTTCTCGTTTACCTGTATCATCACTCCCGAACGGCTTCCGTCACGGTAGATGGTACAGCCCTTACAGCCGCTTTGCCAAGCTTCCACATAGAGACGGTTGACGAGGTCTTCGTCAACATCGTTTGGCAGATTGACGGTTACACTGATGGAGTGGTCTTCCCACTTCTGGATGGCACCTTGCTTTCGCACCTTCATCAGCCAGTCGACGTCGTTGGCTGTCGCCTTGTAGTAGGGCGAGCGCGCCACGAGTTCGTCTATCTCTTCCTGCGTATATCGTTTCTCGGTGTCTATGCCATTGATCTTCATCCACTCGAGGAACTTCTTGTGATATACGATGTATTCCTCGAAGGAATCGCCCACCTCGTCGACGAAGTCCACGTGCACGTTGGTGTCGTTGGGGTTCACCTTGCGGCGGCGCTTGTACACCGGCATGAAGACGGGCTCGATACCGCTGGTGGTCTGTGTCATCAGGGATGTCGTGCCGGTCGGGGCAATAGTAAGACATGCGATATTACGGCGTCCATACTTAACCATGTCGTTATAGAGTTGTTCGTCGGCAGCCTTGATGCGAAGTACGAACGGATTGTTCTTCTCGCGCTTGGCATCATAGATGGCGAAGGCTCCTCGCTCCTTTGCCATTTCCACCGACGAGCGGTAGGCAGCGAGCGTCAGCGTGCGGTGAATGTTCACCGAGAAGTCAGTGGCATCCTGAGTTCCGTAGCGCAGTCCCATGGCTGCAATCATGTCGCCCTCGGCGGTAATGCCCACTCCGGTACGGCGACCCTTGCCGCTCTTGTCCTGTA
>JAFTFC010000151.1 GCA_017449725.1 Prevotella sp.
AGATGACAACCCTTACGGAAAAGAGCATCTACAGCCTGACGGGTGAACTCATAAACGACATCAAAGCTACGGGGACCGTAGGGAGCCCGTGCGTTGTCGCCCAAGTACAGATAGTCGTATTGCGGCAGCACTTGTCGCATACGACGCAGAATGGTCAGTCCGCCATATCCGCTATCGAAGACACCAATAGGACCGGGGTTAGCGGGTAGCATTAAGTCGGTTAATGATTACGAGTTCTATGTTCTCGCCCGTATCGCTGTCGATATACGGGCACGTGTTTCCATCGGTATTCAGTACAAAGGCATAACCACGCTCCTTAGCTATCCGTGTTATCTCTGTCGAGAGACGCTCCCGCAGGGGTTTCTGTGCTTCTGCCTCTGCATCATTGAGAAGTCGCGCTGCCTCCTGTTTGAAGGCGATATTCTTCTCCATCAGTTCTTGCAGTTCCGACTGGCGCTTGCTATAGATAGCGGGTGCAAAGGTGGACATACCTTCGAGGAACTCTTCATATTTCTTGTTGAACTCCTCCTCGGCACGCTTGGTCTCGTCGGCATACTGCTGACGAAGCTGTTCAATACTTTCCTGCACCTTGGCATACTCGTCCATAGCCTTGAGCGAACGCTCATAACTGAGGTAGCCAAAGTGGAACTGTGCACTGGCGGTTAAAGGTAAAAAGAGGAAAAGGCAAAAAGGTAAAAACCATTTTACCGCTCCTTTTACCAAGGCTGTCAATATTGTTTTCTCCATTTTCCTCTTCTTCCTTTATTACCTTTTTACTCTTTTACTTTTCCTTTTACTTCAATTTGTTAACCTCACGCTTTACCTCCTCGGTAACATCCGTGCTGAGGGTAGTGCTAAGATATGGCAGCGAACCGGTCTGCATAATATACACGTAACCGCCATTCTTTCCTACATTCTCAATAGCCTTCATGATACGCTCCTGAATAGGCTTCATCTTGTCGTCCTGAGCCTTCTGCAGCTGCTGTGCATTGTCCTGGCGAGCCTGTTGGAACTTCTCCATCATGGCATTGATCTCAGTCTCTGTCTCTTCCTGCTTGGAAGCGTTCATCGTACTCTTGTTCTTCTGATAGTCATTGTACTTGTTCTCAATCTCCTTCTGCATTGCCTGGAGATCGTTATCGAACTGCTTTGCCATTGCTTCGAGTTCACCATTGATCTTGCTAATCTCGGGCATCGACTGACCTACAGCCTGCATGTCTACATGACCGAACTTCTGTGCGAATGCTGTCATAGGAGCCAGCATCATCATCATTACAATAATCTTTTTCATTTTCTTGTTTGTTTATTTTGTTATTTTATTTTCTAGTTGTTCTAGATTTACTAGTCGTTCTATACTTTCTAGTTAAATTAGTTTGCATATCCCAGTTTCTGGAGTACCTCGTTCGAGATGTCTATCTTCGGCGAGCCGTAGATGATGCCCGAGTCGCTGGCGCGGTCTACTACAATTGAATAGCCGCGAAGGTCGGCAATATCCTTAACGGCATTATAAATCTCCTCCTGAATAGGAGTCATGAGCGACTCGCGCTTCTTGAAGAGCTCACCCTCGGGTCCGAAATACTTGCGTTTCAGGTCGCTCGCCTCTTTCTCCTTCTGCATTATCGCTTCCTGCTTAGCCTTCTTCTGCTCCTGAGACAGGAACACCACCTCGTTCTGGTAGTTCTTATACATTGTCGATGCCTCAGTATTGAGAGCCTCTACCTCTGCCTGCCACTTCTTCGACACCTGGTTTAATTGTTCATTCGCGCGCTCGTACGCGGGTACATTCTTTAGTATGTACTCCATATCCACCAGTGCGAACTTCTGTGCCGAAGCGGTCAGCGCTACTATTGCCATAAGGCATGTTGCAAATATCTTTTTCATAATTATTTCTGTTTTTTCTTCTTTGACTGATTATTCTTTCAAGGGTTTAATTAGAACTCCTGACCGAGTACGAAGTGGAAATTGCTGCCTCCCTTGGTACCGAACACTTTGTCGAAGCCGTATGCCCAGTCGATACCCATAAGTCCTACCATAGGCAAGAACAGACGAACACCGAGACCTGCCGAACGCTTCATCTGGAACGGATTGACATACTTAGGGTCGGTCCACGCATTACCCGCTTCTACGAAACCGAGTCCGTAGATAGTGGTATTACCCAACAGGAACGGATAGCGCAACTCCAGTGTCATGCGGTCGTAGGCATAGCCCTCATAGCCATAAGGCGTGAGCGAACCATTCTCGTAACCGCGCAGACCTATAGTCTCCTCAGCGTAACTTGTGCTGTAACCGCTCATACCGTCACCACCCATGTAGTAAACTTCAAACGGTGATTTCTTGTACTTATTATATGAACCAAGCACACCGAGTTCGAAGCGTGTCATCAGCACCAGGCACTTGGCTCCGTTAGTGAGCGAGGTGAAGGTGCGCGACTTAAACTTCCACTTGTGGTATTCTATCCAACGGTATTTCTCCTGCTGCTCGTCGCTATAGGTAGCCGACTGGCGGTCTGTGGCAAGGTTCTGATAGTCCTTGTTGTCGAAGAGCGACCATGGCGGTGTTGCCGTAACCGAAGCCGAGAATTCTGAACCACGGCGCGGGAAGAGCTGGTTGTCTGTAGAGGTACGGTTGAGCGACAGTGTCAGGTTAAGGTTGTTACAGTTACCCGTCGTCACAAGGAAGTAACGCCAATTTCTCAGTGAGTAGCGGGTGTATGCCAACTGCACATTCAGATTGAAATAATCGTCGGGCCAGCGCAGGCGCTTTCCCCATCCTATGCTCAGTCCGTAGAGTTTGATATACTTGTCGGGGTCATAGTAGTTCTCGTAGCCGTAATAACTGGAACTTCCGATTCCCGACATATAACTATAGTAGTTATTGAAGTAACCGCTGTTATAATAGTTGCTCGACACGTCGGTCTGCTTGGAGAAGAAGGCTCCGACGGAGAACATGATAGGACGCTTGCCGCCGAACCATCCGGTACTGTATGAAATGTTGTACGCCTGGTAGTAACTACCGTTGGTCTGTGCTCCGAGCGACAACACCTCACCGTCACCTACCGGCATAATACCACGATGCTCAGCGTTCTTGCGGAACAGGTTGCGCATGGAGAAGTTGTTAAGCTTCAGTCCCACGCGACCGATAACACCCGTCTGTCCCCATCCGAGCGAAAGTTCAATCTGGTCATTAGACTTCTGTACGAGATCCCAGTTGATGTCCACCGTTCCGTCCTCGTAGTTAGGCTTCACGTCGGGGTTTATCTGCTCTGGGTCGAAGTGTCCCATAGAAGCAAGCTCACGGGCAGAACGCTGAAGTGCCTCCTTAGAGAATAGGTCGCCTGGCTTGGTGTAGAGCTCACGGCGCACGACATTCTCGTAGAGTCGGTCGTTACCATTGATTCGCACACGGCTTATGTGCGCCTGCTGTCCCTCGAAGATACGCATCTCAAGGTCTATTGAGTCACCCACAATATTCACCTCGGTGGGCTGGAGGTTATAGAAAAGGTATCCGTTGTTCCAATAGTTGTTACCCACAGCATCCTCGTCCTCCGAGAGTCGCTTGTTCATGAATTTCTGGTTGTACACATCACCTTTCTTCATTCCCAGCACACGCGACAAATAGTCGGTGGTATAGATAGTGTTGCCAACCCACGTGATATTGCGGATGTAGTATTTCTGTCCTTCGTCAACCTTGATGTATATGTTTACGTGTTTCTCGTCGGCATTCCAGACACTGTCCTCAAGAATTACGGCATCGCGGAATCCCAGTTCATAGTATTTGTCCAGCAGGTTCTGCTTGTCAGTCTTATAGCGCTCGGGGGTGTATTTCTTGGATTTAAGGAAGGTGCTAAGTTTTCCTGCCTCGTGAGTCTTTTTGAAAACACCCTTGGTAACGAGTCCTCCCTTTATCTTCGAAGACTTCAGTTGCTGGTTACCATCGAGAATAATGTTGCGCACCTTCATCTTCGCCTTCTTGTCGACAATAACATCAAGTATCACTTGGTTCTTGTTGGCAACATCCTCGCGCTGAAGCACTTCTATCTCGGCATTATTAAAGCCCTTGTCGTCGAAATAGCGCTTGGCGAGAATCTTGGCACGGTCAATCATGTTCGGAGTGAGCTGACTACCCTTAAGCAATCCCAGTTTTTTCTCCATATCCTCACGTTCTGACTTCTTCAAACCAGAGTAATTGATGGTAGAGACACGCGGACGAGTAGCCAAATGGATGTGGAGATACACCTTGTCGCCGATAAGTGAATCGGCAACGATAGCAACCTTGGAGAACAAGCCATGCTTCCAATAGCGTTTCACTGCATCGGTAATGGCGTTTCCCGGAATACTTACTTCCTGACCCACCTCAAGACCGGAAATTCCAGTAAGTACGTAGTCCTCGTAACCCTCGACACCTGAAACGGCAATACCCGCAATCGTACAGTTGCGGGGTGATCCGGCATAGGTAATGTCGGGGTTTATTATCTTTTCCTGAGCGCTTATGCTTAAAGGTAAAAAGGTAAAAAGATAAAAAGGTAAAACACCCTTTACCACCACCTTAATCCTTCTTATAATCGTTTCTATCTTCACTTTTCAGTTCTTTTACTTTTTACTTATTAAGCTCTTCTTCCACTTGTTCTTCGGTTTTTCCGAAACGGCGCTGACGACTCTGATAACTCTCTATAGCCTTATGCAGGCACTCCTCGTCGAAGTCGGGCCAATAGGTGTCGCAGAAATACAGTTCCGAATAGGCTATCTGCCACAGCAGGTAGTTGGAGATACGCAACTCACCACCGGTACGGATAAGCAAGTCTGGATCGGGCATGAAATAAGTATTCAGGTGCTGACTGATTGTCTCTTCGGTAATTCGCTCCTCTATCTCTTTCTCCGAATATCCGCTCTCCCAATCTTGCAGGATAGGGCGTACTATCTCACGCATAGCATCGGTAATCTCCCAACGGCTGCTATAACTCAATGCCACCACCATTGTCATGGCATCATTCTCAGCCGTATGCTCCATGGTCTCCCACAGTTTCTTCTGCACCTCTTCGGGCAGTCGCTTCATGTCACCTATAACCCGGAAGCGCACGTTGTTCTTCATGAAAATCTCATCCTCGAGGGAGGTAAGCACCAGTCCCATAAGTGCCGAAATCTCGTCGGCAGGACGGTTCCAGTTCTCCGTAGAGAAGGTGTAGAGCGTAAGGTACTTGACTCCCAGGCGGGTACATTCGGATGTGATGCGGCGCACCGCCTCCACTCCCGCCTGATGACCGAAGCTGCGTTCGCGACCGCGCTCCGTCGCCCATCTGCCGTTACCGTCCATGATAATGGCGATATGCTGTGGTATGTTATTCTCTTTCATTATGACATGTGCGGCACTTCTCCGCAAAACTATATGTTATTGTAAACTGCAACACGTGGTAGCAGTCGGTATTCTTAAACAATCCAGAACTTTTGATGAGATAGGGATCTGACACTCCGTCGAGCTTGTCACTTCCAGAAACATGCATCGCCCACTCAAGTCCTAAGTTAACTCTCTTTGCTGCCTTATACTTCACACCCACACCGATGGGGAAGTTAACTGTGAAGACATTCTTCTCCGAAGCTTTGACAAATGTTCCGCCGAGTCCAAGGAACACAAAGGGGGTAAGCCGCTGAGCTCCTTTGAAATCGCGACCGGTACCGTAGGGCCAGAAGTTATACTCGAATGTCACGGTACCATCGACCAGCGTGTTGTTGAAATCGTAAATAAGCGTCTCTGGATTGGGATAGTACGACTTCTCACCAGTACGTACACCTTTCAACTTTCCGTATCCCACATTAGCTTTAAGAGCCATATATGGGTTGAAAACCCTGCGGTAAACCACCGACCCGATGGGCTGGAGGTTCTTTGTCAGGCTACTGCTGTAGTCACCAAGGTAGCCCACCATACCTAATCCGGCACCTATCTCCATTCTATACTCCTCGTCCCACTGAGCTTTAGCGCCCAGCGCAACAAAAATTATCATTATAGAAATAAGCACCCTTTTCATAAAGCCTACAATTTAATACTTAAACTCCGTCTGCACAGTCTTCCAACCCATTGCGTTGAGGCGACCACGGAACACCTGTCCGGTGCCACCGAGCACTACCCACACGAAATTATCATTATCTGACACCATTCCCACGCCAGTGGCGGTAGCATCGAGGGATTCGGGCAACGAGAAACGGGAGTCTTTCTTCCACGTAATGCCTCCGTCGTGGCTGACATATACATGGTCGAATGCCGCAGCAGTGCTTGCGCCCTGCCCCTTGCCACCTAAGGCAAGAAGATATTCACCATAGGGCATTATTGTCAAACCCGTGAGGTTGGGCAGACTATATATGTTAGTATCATCACTCTCAAGATATGTCCAGGGATGAGTATCGCCAACAGGCTGCTCGTCTATCTGTCGCCAGACAACGGCATTGGCATCTTCAGGATAGGCAGAGGCACTGCGATTACCTATAACCATCAGTTCGGAGGCATAACTGGCAGAACTGATGTGATTGTTGACGAAACCGATACACTCGGTGGGGAACAGGGACATGTCGTCACTGAGTTCTTCCTCGGTCCATACGGAGAAATCGGTGGTAGACACTAATTTGCCATCACCATCAATTGCCACGAACTTGTCTTCGTTACAAGCCACGAGCTGCGACAGAACTTTGGCACCGCCCATTGACTCCCACGTCTCACCATCGGTAGAAGCCAACAGCGAGCCTTTATCGAGTAGATAAAGTTTCTCACCCCACACCATGATATTCTTGTAAGCATCGGCATCGAGGATGTGATTGATGTTGAATGTCAACTGCTGCCAGTTCTCACCGTCTGTTGCAGCCGTCTTATATCCTACAGTAGTTCCGCCCTGGTTTCCGAAGACGTAAACAATCTGATTCAGGAATGCCGCCTTCAGTCCGCTCATCTGCTTGAAGGCTTCGCTCTGGCTCTTCTCTGCCCAGTTGAACACATCACCGTCTTCCTTGTGGACGTTAACCTCGATAGTGTAGTCACGATACGCCTGTCCTGTCATATCAAAAATGCGGAACTCTCGTGGAGTGGAAAAATCGATAGAATCTGAACTAGAGTAATACAGCCACGTATCCTCTTCCTCTAGCGACTTTATCAGGGCTATTCCGCTGTTCTTTGTCGAGATAGCACAGATGATGTGCTCGGGGTCGGTATTTATCAGGAGAGAATCGAGATTGTAAATCTTTCTATTCTGCTGGTCGATAGTAAACTTGTATGTGCTGCCGGCATAGGTACGCTTGTATATACTGTCCTCCCCCGTAGACGATGTAGTGTGCAGGTAACGGTTGAGCGTTCCCAGCGAGAAACCGGTAATTGCAGAATCATTGTAGTAAGTTATATCTTCACTGCTGTCGTTGTTGAGACACGAAGTCATCAACAGCACTGTTGACAAAAGCGCCAGAAGGATATATTTCTTCATTGTCGTTTTATTCTTATCGTTTCATTTGAATGCTTGCTTTAGCAAGAATATCATAATTAGCTTGCAAATTTACAGAGTTTTCTTGAAATAAAACGCCTTTTTACACTTAATTTTCAATTTTTCATTTTTAATTCTTCATTTTTAAGGTATATTATAAAAAAAGGCACAAAAAAAGAGGGCGATATGAATCACTCACTTCGACCTCCTGAAAAATCTAATAACATAATCTTTACCTTAAATCTTTCTAAAACTACTAACCTATGAAAACTAATTGGAAGCATTCTCCCGAATGCTGATGCAAAGGTATTGCAAAATTGAGAATTGAAAAAAAATAACGGGCAGTTTTAAATAAAACCGTCCGTTATTTTGATATAAATCAAAAGTTCGATTAGAGCTTCGGACCTGCAGCGACAAGTGCCTTACCGGCCTCGTTGCCCTCGTACTTCTTGAAGTTCTTGATGAAGCGA
>JAFTFC010000152.1 GCA_017449725.1 Prevotella sp.
GCCCACAGAGTGCTTATTACCCTGTCTTTTCCGACACGCTTTTTGAAACTGGTGATGTCCTTGTCAAAGGCATTCAGCAGAGTTTCGTACTCACTGCCGAATCCCTGATAGGAATTGCGTACCATCTCTGCCGTGACAAAAGCCTCACGGTCTGACAGGTGCTGATAATGCTTGATAATCTGTGCTTTGATATTATCAAGTTCTCGATTGAGTTGCAAGGCCTCCTTGCTACGACCTTTGGCACAGTTACCCTTCACGTCCCACATATCGAGTGGGATTGTCTTCTTGCAACTGAACTGTGACTGTGTTCCGTTGATTGTCACTCTGCCCATCACAGGCACGATTCCTTCTTTTTCCTTACTCTTGTTCACGTAGAACAACACCTTGAATGTACTTCTCATTTCTTATTCCTTTTTAAATTTTGGGCTGCAAAACTACTATCTTTTGGGTTATCCATCGCTATGCAAAATGTAGCAGTTTGCGGAATAAGAAACGGAGGGTGAGAAATGTGTCATTCTGCATTGTTTTGCTTCATGGTTTTACCTCTTTTGAAAGGCGATTTCAAGGTTACGATTTGGAAACCTAACTCTTTCACCAATCCTCCCATTTTTGCGTTTCCCTCAATTTTGAACTTCCTCGTATTTCCCCGTTTTGCCTTTATTTCAGACCGAATTGCGTTAATCTTCCAAAATCCCTCGTTTGTTACAACCTTTTTTCGTAACTTTGCACCTATGATTATAGGGTATGACGCAAAAAGGATTGTGCGCAACGGCACCGGACTGGGCAGTTATGCACGTACGCTCGTGAACGACTTGATAGTGAAGAAGCCGGCGGATACTCGTCTGTTGCTCTATGCTCCCGACATGGGACGCGACGATTTGCGCAGCCAGATTAACGAGGGAGTGGAATGGCACTACGAAGAAAAGTTTGCACCACTGATTCCGAAGGGTATCCAGAAGGCATACTGGCGCACGCACTCGATTGTGAAGGACCTTAAGCGCGACAAGGTGGAGATATTCCACGGACTGTCGGGCGAACTGCCGATAGGACTGCGCAAGGCGGGAATACGAGGAGTGGTGACTATCCACGACCTTATCTTCATGCGCCACCCTGAATGGTACAACCCTATTGACGTGAAGTTCTACACTTGGAAGTTCTACAAGACGGTGCAGGAGGCAGACCGCATCATTGCCATCAGCGAATGCACCAAGAGGGACATCATGGAACTTGGCGGTGTAGAGGAAGAGCGCATCGACTTGATTTACCAGAGCTATTCACCGAAGTTTAAGGACGGAAGCGCGGGGACGCAGGGGTACGAAGGAGTACAGCGCTACGTCCTATATGTCGGAACTGTGGAAGAGCGAAAGAACCTGCTTTTGGCGGTGAAAGCATTGGATATGCTGCCCGAGGATATTCACCTTGTTGCGGTGGGACGGCTGACCGACTATGCCAAGAGGATTCCACACCACGAGCGGCTGCACCTGTTGGGACAGCTTCCGTTAGAGGAACTCACGGCACTCTATGCCGGAGCCGAAGCGTTCGTCTACCCTTCACGCTACGAGGGTTTCGGAATTCCTATCATTGAGGCTATTTCATCGGGACTTCCTGTGGTGGCATGCACAGGTTCTTGTCTCGAAGAAGCGGGCGGACCGGACTGTCTATATGTTAATCCCGACGACCACGTGGCTCTTGCCGATGCCCTGCGCTCAGTGCTCAAGGGTGCCGACAGTCGTGAGGAGAGAATACGGAAGAGCCGCGAGTACATCCGCCGCTTCGAGGGAGGCGACGTCGCCAGTCAGGTACTTGACGTTTATCAGAATTTATAGACTGCCTGCAGCTCGAGGTCGGTCTGGCTTGAGCCGCTAATTTCCTGATTGCCGCTGCTTATGGTGCTGCGGTCGAAGTAGTTTGTGGTGGAGAGCCGGGCATAGAGCGATAGTGATTTGGAGGGAGAAGCCTGAAGTAGCAGGCTGTAGCGGATGCCCTCACCATAGTAGGCTGGAATATTGAAGCTGTAGAGTACGCTCTTTTCGTAGCAATAGATGCGGGTATTGTAGTCGTCGGTATGGAAATATCCCACGGAAGCATTTATTTTTGCCCATTTCATCAGAGAAATATTAAATTGGTTGGAAAGCATCCAACCGCGGCTGCGCACCTTATAATAGTGGTAGGCAAAATCGCATACAAGCCTGTCTGACCACTTCGTCTGCTTGTATTCTACGAAACATCGCAGACGGTGGTCGTTGCTGAAAACCAGTTCTGACTTGTCGGCGTTGTCTCGCTCACGCAGTTTCAGGCGGTAGCGCACATTATACTTCCACTTCCCGGAAGCATATTCTATCATGACGAGATTATCCCAAGCATGCGATGTCAGCGATGCCTGATATTTTGGCCACGGGAAATATGCCAAGTCGGTATATGCAGTTACCGTCACTCTTCGCAGAGGTTTCCACGTAACTCCCGCGTAGATGCCACTCTCGTTCTGCACTCCCCCGCCCTCGCTGAACGACTGTGCCTGAATGGACTGGTACTTCTTGCTGTAGAACCGTTGGAGGATCATTGTCGATAGCCGCTCAGAGAAGCGATAGCTGAGGGTGTTGAGTGTGGCGAGGGCACCATTTTTGTCTATAGCGGTCTCACCTCCAAGCATAAGCCGGGCGCCGACGTAGGCGTAGTCAATACTAGCATTAGTGAAACTGCGTCCCGAAGGATAATAGCGGCGATAGACTATTGTCTGGGACGGTTGCAGAGAGCGGTCGAGGGTCGTGTTGACAAACGTAGCACCTGCTCGGAAGTGGCGATAGCGCCACGACAGGTGTCCTCCAAGGGTTGTCTCTGACGTGTTGTTCTTCTTTTTCAGCTCGGTTTCTGTCCGATGATACACAGACTTGGGAATCGATGAGATACTGCCGTCATTGTTCAGCGTAGCATCGAAGTAACGATATGACACAAACGGTGTGAATGACAGTGTATTGCTAAGGCGAAGAGTGGTGACAACGCCCTGAAGATAGCGTGATGAATTGGTCGAAGAATGCACGCCCACATGGTTTTGCAGTTTACCCGCTGCCGTCAGCTGTCCTATCTTCCCCATCGTGAAATCATTATTGATTACCAGACCCGCACCGAAGCGCACCCTGTAGCGACCGACGATAAGGTCGTCAAGAATACCCAGCCGCTGTATGCGAGCATAGAAAGAATAGAAATCGTAGCCCATCGAGTTAGGACTTTTAAAGAACGGTTCGCCCGCCGCCTTCGCCCCCACCAGTCCTATGCGCACCTTGTCGCCATAGTTGAAGTTATAGCGCAGGTTGTGGCGCAGGGCATCACCCAGATATGTTCCGTCGTCACCTTTGCGCTTATAGAACGGAACCTTCATTGTCGCCATCAGCTTATGATGCCCGTAGTGCAAGATTGTAGATAGCGATGGAATCGGTTGTTTTTGAGGATTGGCGAAAAATATGAAATGCGACAGAAGGTTACGTTTTCTGGCATCGATGCTCTCTATCATCGACAGTTCGCCTACAGATTTCATCGGTCCATAACGGTAGATATATTCCGAAATACCTTCAATGTCCTGCGCCGTCAGGAAGGGTAGCTGCTCCAGTTCCTCGGGAGTGGCGTTGTTGATGTCGATGGGGTTTTCTATGAAGTCGGAAAGTATTTCGAATAGAGACTCCTGATCGTCGGTGCCCCCGTCATCGTCTACGAGCGACTCTGAGTCCAGCACGTCGTCCCAGTCGTCCTGCGCACGCACATTTCCTGCGTACAGCAAGAGCATTAACATCACCAAGGTACTTGTAAAACGCATAGACTATCCGTTATTGACTCTGCAAAAATACAAAAAAAATATGAATTATGCATTATGCATTATCAATTATTTAGTACCTTTGCACGTATGAAACAATTCGTCACTCTGATAATGCTGCTTTTCGCCACCGACGTAATGGCTCAGGATGCGAGACAGGGAAACCCGGAGGACAGGGGGGTAGACATGAACAATCCCACCTTCGTACCGATGGTTAAGGTGAGCCGTGTGCTCAAAGACGGCGACAGCATACAGTACGTCGAGCTGAACAACATCTACGTAATGCCTGAGCCGGAATTCAAAAGCGACAAACAGCGCAAGGAATACAACCGGCTGGTGTACAACGTAAAGAAAGTGCTCCCGATAGCCAAGGAGGTGAACAACATCATTATCGAGACCTACGACTACCTGCAGACGCTTCCCACCAAGAAGGCCAAGGAGGAGCACATGAAACGTGTAGAGGAGGACATCAAACGGCAGTACGGACCGAGGATGAAAAAACTGTCATATTCGCAGGGTAAACTACTTATAAAACTGGTGTACCGCGAGTGCAACTCCTCGTCGTACCAGCTCATTCAGGCGTTTCTCGGACCAGTAAAGGCGGGCTTCTACCAGGCTTTCGCATGGGTTTACGGAGCAAGCCTCACCAAGAAGTACGACCCCAACGGCATCGACCGCCTCACCGAGCGGGTGGTGCTGCAAGTGGAGGCAGGACAAATTTGATAATTAAAAATGAAAAGTGAGAAATTAAAAATGAGGAAGATAATATACATATTCATGTTGGGACTGCTCGTCGTGGGCTGCAAGGGTAATAAGAACGCACAGCAAGGCGAAGAGACTGCTACTGTAGAGGTGCCTACATTCGATGCCGACAGTGCCCTGGCACTCTGCCAGGCGCAGTGCGACTTCGGTCCGCGTATAATGAACAGCACTGCGCACGACGATTGCGGCAAGTGGATTGCGGCAAAGTTCCGCGTGTACGGTTGTGAGGTGACCGAACAGCAGGCAACGCTATATGGCTACGACAGCACCGAACTGCGCAGCACCAACATCATTGCGAGCCTTTACCCCGAGCTCACCACACGCATCCTCGTATGTGCACACTGGGACAGTCGTCCATGGGCGGACAACGACCCCGACAAAGCCAACTGGGACAAGCCCGTTATGGCTGCCAACGACGGAGCGAGCGGTGTAGCCGTAATGCTTGAGATGGCACGGGTTATGAAAGGCGACACGGCACTCAATGTCGGGGTGGACTTCATCTGCTTTGATGCCGAGGACTGGGGCATGCCGCAGTGGATAAACGCCGCAGGCAGGACAGACTCGTGGGCACTGGGAGCGCAGTACTGGGCTCAGAATCCCCACAAGGCGGGCTATGAGGCGCGCTATGGTATCCTGCTCGACATGGTAGGAGGCGAAGGTGCGCACTTCTACAAGGAGGGAATATCGCAGAAATACGCCTCCAAGGTAGTAGACAAAGTGTGGGCAGCAGCCAAGACCGCCGGCTTCGGCAGTTTCTTCCCCGACAGCGACGGCGGCTATGTTACCGATGATCATGTGCCGGTGAATGAGACGCTCCACATACCCACCATCGACATTATTCCCCACTATCCTGACTGTCAGCAGAGTTCTTTCGGACCCACCTGGCATACCGTCAACGACACTATGGAGCACATAGACAAGAACACGCTTCGTGCCGTCGGTCAGGCCGTCCTTCAGGTAATCTACTCGGAATAAGCCGACAAGTAATTCATTAAATCGTTAGTACCCGTACACCAGCCCGTATTTCTCATGGAGTTGACGCAGAGTGCCGTCAGCCTTCATTTGGGAAATGACGCTGTTGACGAGGGCGAGCAGGTCGTCCTGTCCCTTGCGCATCAGCACACCGATTTCTCCGTGGGTGAAGGGACTGTTGAGCAGCGGGGCAGCGAGGCGCGGGTCGTTCTGCACGTACCATGGAGCCTCGGTGATTTCCGTTATCATCACATCGGCATTGCCCTCAGCTACCTGAGAGGGTATTTCCTCGTTCTTTTGGTGTACGATAATCTGCGCATTGGTCAGGTTTGCCAAGGCAAACTTCTCATTCAGTCCGCCGGGGTTCACCATCACGCGCACCTCGGGTTTGTCAATGTCTGCCAGCGACTTGAAGCGGTCGGTCTCGTTGGCGCGACATAAGATGGTCTTGCCGTTGCACAGATATCCATCGCTCATCAGCATCGTCTCCCGTCGGGCATCGGTGATGGTGATGCCGCCGATGGCGAGGTCGAATGTCTGCGGCTCTGCCAGCACGTCGGCAGTCAGCGTAGGCCATGAGGTATGTGCAAACTCGATACTTACGTTCAGCCGCTCCGCAATCTTCCCAGCCATCTCGATGCCGAAGCCCCAGTAATTGCCGTCCGCCTCCTTATAGGACAGCGGCCGGTAGTCGCCCGTTGTTCCCACTAATAACTTGCCACGTTCGGTAATCCGCTCAATAGTTGGCATGTCCGACGAATTGTCATCGTTCGACGAACACGATGCCAGCACCGTTGCGCCGCTGAATAGAAGGATGGCGGCGAGCATCCATAGTTTCAATGTTTGTTTCATATCCTTTGCTTACAAATTCGGGGGCAAAGTTAGTGAAAGTTTTCCAAAAAAGATAGTTCGGGAGTCATAAAAAACAGAGGGAAGCGCAGCGCCTCCCTCTGTCAGTTCATTTCCTTAAAACTTTTTTACCCTTTTACTTCTTTACCTTTTTACCATTAAATACTCATTACTCCGCCACAGCCGCGAGAGCTAACAGAAGAGTAAAGATTCTTTTTCTCATTGTCTTTATTGGTTTTAGTTAATAAAAAATATTTCGACGACAAATATAAGAAAAATAACAATAAAAGGACTGACAAAAAAAAGAAAATCGACTGACAATTACCGATTTTGTCAGTCGATTTTTTATTCCCCCCATTTCATCGATACCGGAATTTCCCATCCCGATTACCAAAAATAGAGTTTTAGCGTGAAATATCTGAAGAAATATTGCGCATCAGGCGCAGCCAGTTACCGCCCCAGAGCAGTTCGATGTCGCTGTCGGAATAGCGGCGGCGAAGCAGATGGCGGGTGTAGTTGAGCATCTCGGAGGAGTCGGCAAGTCCCGGAACTCCACCGTCACCGTCGAAGTCGGTGCCGAGACCGACGTGCTCAATGCCCATAATGCGGATGGCATGCTCAAGATGCTCGAGGGCATCGAGGATTGAAGCCTCTCCTTCCTTGCGAAGGAAACCCGGATAGAGAGTGACGTGCGCCACACCGCCCTTGCGGGCAAGTGCCCGAAGCTGGTCGTCGGTGAGGTTGCGGGGATGGTCACACAGCGCACGGCAACTACTGTGGCTGCACACGATGGGTACGCTGCTGATGTCGAGGGCGTCATAGAAGCTCTTCTCGCCACCATGACTAAGGTCTACAAGGACACCCAGGCGGTTCATCTCACGAATAACCTCGGCACCAAACTCACTGACTCCTCCGTGGGTACCCACGCTGCGCGAAGCGGCATCGCAGAGATCGTTATCGCCATTGTGACAAAGGGTGATATAGGTAACACCGCGGCGGGCGAAGTGCTCCACATTGCGGAGGTCGTGGTTCAGCGCCAGTCCGTTCTCTATTGCAAAGAGGATGGACTTCTTGCCCTGTTGCCAGTTTTCCTCTATTTCATCGGGCGTACGTGCCTGGGCGATGAAATCGGCATTATCTGAAATTATTTCTTCTATCTTATCGAAGATATTGTCTGCATAAGCCTTCGGGTCTTCCTCGAGTGTCTGCGGTAGGTAGGCAGCCATGGTCACTGCCTGCTGACGACCTTCGGTCATTTTGTGGAGGTCGACGAGGATGCGTGAATCGCGCTGGTCGAAACGTATATTCCGAGGGAAGAGCATCGGTGTGTCACAATGTGTATCGAGGGTGATAATCTTGGAATGCAACTCCTTCGACTTAGTGAACAGGCGCGCCTCGTCCACAAGCCATTGGAACAGTGGCAGTCCGTCGGCAAGCCATTCAGGATGCCACTGCACTCCCATGATGGGTTTATACTCGGTGCTCTCGATGGCTTCAATAACTCCATCGGGAGCCGTGGCGGTAACTCTGAAGCGCGGACCGGGGGTGCGTACCGCCTGATGGTGGAAAGAGTTGACATTTATTACGGTAGAGGGAGAATATATTTGAGCAAGAAGGGAGTCCTCGACAATGGTGACGCTGTGGGTCGTCTCCGAACGGTCGGCATCCTGAGAGTGCTTTAACTCGGAGGTGCGGGGGTACGGGGGTGCGGGGATGCGAGATTCGTTATTCTCGGTGCGTAAGAGTGAGATGTCCTGAGCCACCACACCGTCGAGTGCCATCGCCAGCGTCTGGATGCCGCGGCAGATGCCCAGCATCGGTATCTGACGGTTGTATGCCAGACGGGTGATGAGCAGTTCGGGCAGATCGCGCTCCGCATTGATATTGTGCAGTTCGGGTATGGGTTGCTCGCCAGCCCACAAAGGATTGTAGTCGCCACCGCCAGTAAGCAACAGGGCATCGATAGAGTCCAGCGTATTGATGATTACGTCGGTGTCGGCTACTGGAGGGATGAGCAAAGGTACACCTCCGGCAGCTACTATCTGCTTATAGTAACGGTCACGAAGGGTGGCATCGCACCCTTCGTAATTGGTTGTGATACCCACTACGGGGCGCTTTTCTGCCTCAGGGTAGCGGGAATATACCTTGTCGAGATAAGACTGCAGTGAGTATGTCATTTAACGTCAATGGCGATTGTACGTTTGATACTCTGTTCCAAGGAGATAAGTGTCTCGGTAGCCACCACTCCCGGAATCTCCTGCAACTGGTTATTGAGAAGATCCATAAGCTGCTCGTTGTCGCGGGCATAAAGCTTGGCAAGCATAGTGTAGGGACCAGTGGTGAAATGGCACTCCACAATCTCGGGAATGTGCATCAACCGCTCTACAACTTGCTTATACATGGACCCTTTCTCCAATGTTATTCCCACGTATGTGCATGTAGAATATCCCAGAGCCTTTGGGTTTACCTTGAAACCGCTGCCGGTGATGATACCGTCCTCGGCAAGACGCTGAACGCGCTGATGGATGGCAGCACGCGACACTCCGCACTCCTCGGCAACATCCTTGAACGGAATGCGGGCATTGTTTGAAAGGATACTAAGGATCTTCCTGTCCAGATTGTCTAATTTTTCCATGATTGCTTTACTTATTGAACATTGGTCGTTGACCTTTGACTATTTCTTTTTGGGGGCATTCTTCTTGAAACCCACCAGCTCGATGTCGAAGATAAGGGCTGAACAGGGCTGAATCTTTCCTGTGGCACGGTCGCCGTAGGCAAGCTCCTGTGGGATGTATATCTGCCACTTACTACCGGCAGGCATCATGGTGAGGGCTTCGGTCCATCCCTTGATGACGCGGTCGGCACGGAAAGAGTCGGTCTTCTTACCCTTGTGCTGCGAGGTGGCATCGAAAACGGTACCGTCGATAAGACGACCCTCGTAGATTACCTCTACCTCGTCGATGGGAGCAGGAATGTCACCCTCGCCCTGCTTCAGGATTTTGTACTGCAAACCGCTGGGGGTAGTGATTACACCCTCCTTCTTGGCGTTCTCCCTGAGGAAAGCCTCACCAGCCAAACGGTTGGCATCGCTTGCAGCCTTCTTTGCCTCGTCTACCTTGGCGCGGTAGTACTTGTCGGCATTCTTCTGGGTGAAGACAGTAGTGTCGTTAAGTACGGCAGCAATGAAACCATTCTTGAAGAGAGTGGCATTGATGCTGTCGCCAAACTCCTTGTTGATGCCAGGCAACATCTTTGCCTTAATCATGTGGGCAACGGTAGCTCCTACGGCATAAGCGCGGTCGGCATCCTGATCGCCCTTGTCTAAGGCGTCCTCGATACCGCGTACAAATGCCTCCAACTGAGTGTCATCAACATCATGCTGCTGCTTGAGGAAGTTCATCAGACCGTTAGTCATCGAAGCTCCGGCAGCATAGCTCAGTGAGTCGGCGGGAGTAACAACCTGGACCTTCTGAGCCTTCTTGAACTTAGGGTTCTTTTTAGCAGCAGAAGCCGTAGTGACCATTCCACTTACGGCTACTGCCAAAAAGGCTATTACTATTCTTTTCATTTCTTCTGTTGATTATTCTCTATTCCCTTTTACTTCTTTATGCTTATGAGCTCAATCTTGAAGATAAGTGTTGAGAAAGGCTTGATTTCGCGCTGCTCACGAGCACCGTAAGCCTTGTCCTGAGGAATGACAACCTCCCAGACAGAACCAACAGGCATGTGAGAGAGAGCCTCGGTCCATCCTGGAATTACCTGGCGCAGGTTCAGCGAGATAGGATTGCCACCGTTCTTCTCAGTAGAGTCGAATACCTTACCGTCGATGGTTTTACCCTCGTACTTAACCTCTACTACAGCAGAGTCAGCGGGAACCTCACCTGTTCCTTCCTTGATGACGCGGTAGTAGATTGTACCGCCCTGGTCGCCAGCCTTCTTTTCGATAGCCTTTACACCGTCCTGCTTAGCGAACTTAGCTATGTAAGCCTCACCATCCTTACGGTTCTTGCCGTAGGTCTTCTCCATCTGCTTTGCCTTGAGTTCATCAATCTTGGCACGAGAAATCATCTGTGCCTGCTCGGGAGTCATCAGACCCTCCTTGCCCAGCGTTCCGCTAACGAAACCTGCCATGAGGTTCTTCATAGAAATGGTCTTTGTTGAGTCCTCACCGAAAATCTCGTAGTTGATGCCCTTTACCATCTGGTTAGCAATCTGCTGACCGATCTGGATACCTGCATAGTAAGCAGCCTTCTTCTTGTCGTCGCCGGCGTTGGCTCCGTCCATCATACCTTCGATGAACTGGTCGATATAAGCGGTGTCGACACCCATTCCACGAACGAGATAATCCTTCAAACCCTGAGACTGTGAGAGACCTACTGCATAGCTAATAGTATCGATATCGTTATTGAGGTCTGCCTTGGGCGCCTTACTGCCACAGCTGTTAAAGCCTGTAGCTACTACTGCCGCCATTGCGGCTACAAATAAAATCTTTTTCATCTTAATATTTTCAATATTCAATGTTAAATATTCAATTTTAAAGGACTTCGAGGAGTTCAACGTCGAATATCAACGTTGCGAACGGAGGAATGGAGGCTCCTGCACCACCCTCACCATAACCGAGCATGTAGGGGATGAAGAAACGGGTCTTACCACCCTCCTTCATGAGCTGTAAGCCCTCAGTCCAACCGGCGATTACCTGCTGCAAGCCGAACACTGCTGGCTCGCCGCGCTGCACGCTGCTGTCGAATACGGTGCCGTCGATAAGGAAACCTTCGTAGTGACAGCGAACTCTATCGGTTGCCTTAGGTGCCTTACCCGTTCCCTCCTGGAGAACCTTGTACTGCAAACCGCTCTTGGTGGTTATCACGCCCTCTTTCTGAGCATTCTCGGCGAGGTACTTCTCGCCCTCTGCCTTAGCCGTCTTTCCTTTCTCTGCACGCTCTGCCTGCATCGCTGCCTCTTTCTTCTGGAAATACTCCTGAACGATGGTCTGTGCCTCGCCGTGCTTTATCTGTAACTGTTTGCCTCCGAGCACATCCTTGATGGCTTCGGCAAAATCTTCGATGTTGAGTCCCTCAATGTTCATCTGTGCCAACTGCTGACCGATGCCTATTCCGAGGGCGTAACTTAACTTGTTTGTCATTTTGCTATTTTTATGTATGTTATTTGCAATAAAATTCGTGCAAAGTTACAATTTTTCTTTTATTTTTGTCAGTTTATTATAAAATATTTGTATTTTTGTGCATTATTTTATCTATTATACCCTCAGAGATATGAAAAAGATAGTTGTTTTAACCGGTGCCGGAATGTCCGTGGAAAGCGGGCTGAGCACCTTCCGTGATGCCGACGGATTATGGGAGAACTACCCCGTGGAGCGTGTTGCTACGCACGAGGGATGGGAGCGCGACCCCGAGTATGTCAACAGTTTTTACAACATGCTCCGCAAGAAGCTTGTAGAGGCTAAGCCGAACGAGGGTCACCGACTGGTGGCTAAGTTGGAAGAAAAGTACGAGGTTGTGGTTGTGACTCAGAATGTGGACAACCTGCACGAGATGGCGGGCTCAACGCACGTCGTTCACCTGCATGGCGAACTGATGAAGGTTTCATCGAGCTGGGATGTTGACATTCCCAAGTATATACGGACACTGACCCCTCCGAACCTCGAGGTTGCCGAGGGAGAGAAAGCCGGTGACGGTTCACTGCTCAGACCATACATCGTATTCTTCGGTGAGGCGGTGCCCAACATTACAACCGCAGCAGCAGAAACGGCTACGGCAGACATCTTTATCGTCATCGGCACATCGCTGAATGTGTATCCTGCTGCTGGACTCATCCACTATGCCCCAGCGGGTATTCCTATGTACCTTATCGATCCAAATGACGTAAAGACCGACCACTTGCCCAACCTTACGCACATCAAGAAGGGAGCAAGCGAAGGAATGAAGGAACTGATAGAAAAGCTATAAGAAAATAGTGGACTCGAGGTCCACTATTTTTATCTCTGTTTCATACCCATACGAGCCTCAACGACATTGACAACATAGTCGCCGAGTTTCTCGCACTCGTTGATGATATCCATATAGATAGTACCGATGCCGTAAGTGTAGACGTGATTGTTTACATCGGCAATATTCTGGGACTTCAACTGATTGCGGAAGTTGTTTATCTCGTTCTCGGTATTGAACGAACGGTTCACGTCGAATGCTTCCTTCCTGCCGCCCATCAGCTGGTTCATCTGAGTAAGAGCGGAATCGGTAAGTTCCATCATCTGGTGCATGTGCTCATACTGCTTCTCGGTGAAGTGTTCCTCCTTGCCCTGCACCTTGCGGGTGATGGTACGAGCCATGTTGTAGCAGGCGTCACCAATACTCTCGAGTTCTGAAATCTCACGGAGCATGGCACGGATCTTAGCCTTGGTGTCGTCGGACAGATGGGCATCGCTCACCTGGTCGAGGTAGTTGGCTATCTCTATCTCCATATTGTCTGATATGCTCTCGTACTTCTCGATGCGGCTATAGAGTTTGCTGAAAGATGCTTCATCCTTGATGGTAAGGAGTTCGCGAACCATTCCGAACATACGCTGCATACGGTCGGAGAAAGCGCGTATCTCCTTCTGTGCCTCGAGGACCGATAGCTCCGGGGTCTTCATGAAACCGGCAGTGATAAAATGCAGGCGGAAGTCCTCTTCCTCGTCCACCTTCTTAGGTTTGATAACCCAGCAAACGAAACGCTCTATCTGAGGAATGAACCAGATGAGTATGCCTGCGTTGATGACATTGAAGGTAGTATGGAAAGCAGCAAGCACGAACGACAGCTTTGCTGCATTGGCAACAAAGGTCTCGGTGCTGACAGCCTCCTTTGACATATCCACATCATAACCTACCCATCCGCACACCATATTGATGAACGGCTGGAAAACGAACAAAATCCAAAGGACACCAAACACGTTGAAGAACATGTGCGCAAGGGCTGCACGACGTGCCTGTGTGTTCGCCGAGAGCGCTGCGAGGTTAGAGGTCACCGTAGTACCGATGTTCTCGCCCAATACCAATGCTATACCTTGATATATGGGCAGGGCGCCACTGCTGCACAGTATCATTGTTATAGCCATAACCGCTGCCGATGACTGTACGCAGAACGTCATCACACCGCCCAGCACAAGGAATGTCAGTGTAGTCCAGAACGAGCGGGGGTCGAACGACTCGAAGAAACTCAGCACGGCTGGGTTATGCCCGAGGTCCATCTCATTACCCGTCAATCGCAGGGTCGTCAGTCCCAATAGCAACAGACCCAAACCGAAGAGGAAGTCGCCTATGTAGCGGTGTTTCTTCATGTAAATAAGAATAATACCCACGAAGAATCCTACGTAGCTTACAATGCTTATGTCGAAAGACATACCCGCCGACATAATCCAGGCAGTCAGGGTAGTACCAATATTGGCACCCATGATTACCGATATAGCCTGCGCCAGGGTGAGCAGACCGGCATTAACGAACGAAACGGTCATCACCGTTGTTGCCGTTGACGACTGCACCGATGCTGTTACCAGCGTACCCGTAAGCATTCCTGTAAAACGATTGGTGGTCATAGCACCAAGGACGTGTCGCAACTGCGGACCCGCCATCTTCTGCAAACTCTCACTCATTGACTTCATACCGAACATCAAGAGTGCCAAAGAGCCCAGAAGTTTAAAGATAACCCAGATAGACATAACTACTTATGTAATGATTTGGGTACAAAGTTAATAAAAAGTTGTTGGACAACAAAAAAAATCAGGAATTTTCTTCTATTCCGCCAACGATACTGGCATTTCCTCCATTTGGGTACGCTCCGACTTCTTGGCAAATACTGCATCAAGAAAGTTTGCGTTATGGCGCAACAGATGAAGGGTGTCGCGACTTGCCTTTTGCTGACTCTCTTTCTTGCTATAGCCAGTGCCAGAGCCAGCCTTGAGCCCTTCGACAATTATCTCGTAGGTGAACAGCGGGCTGCCTTGGTCGCCGCGGTCTTCGGAAACCATCTTAAACTCTATAGCGATGCGGTTCTTCTGCGACCACTCAAGAAGTTTTGACTTGAAATTCTCCTCCCTATATGCCACCTTGTCGATATTGATAAGCTCGGAGAGGATGCGCTTCTCCACGAAACGCATACAGGCATTGTAGCCCCGGTCGAGGTATATTGCGCCAACAAGTGCCTCGAAGGCATTGCCTCCCATATAACTGTTGTGTGACGAAACATGGGTGGCCGCTTTGACAAGCCGTATTATTCCCATCTCCTTAGCCAGCCGGTTAAGGGTACTGCGCTGCACTATCTTGGCACGGGTGTTAGTAAGGAATCCCTCGCGCTTGCCGGGGAAGTGGCGATATACGATATCCCCCACGGCAGCATCAAGAATGGCATCGCCAAGGAACTCAAGCCGCTCGTTGTTTATGTGGCGTCCTTTCTCGCCTATCTTACGGACACTTCTGTGTAGCAGTGCCTGCTTATAGATATCAATGTCGCGCGGGAAAAAACCGATAATGTCGTACAATGAAAAATAAAGCTCCTTATCCTTGCGGAAAGGGAGCTTTATCCTATCTGGTATTTCA
>JAFTFC010000153.1 GCA_017449725.1 Prevotella sp.
AAAAAAAGAGTTAAAAACTCTTTGTTTTGTGCTCGCTTAATCGTATCTTTGCAATCTAAATCAGAAAACACGCAAATGACACAAGAGGAAAAGACCAGAATAGAGGAGCGCATCGTAGATGTGCTCAAGACCGTGTTTGACCCCGAAATACCGGTCAACATCTATGACTTGGGACTGATATACAAGGTAGACGTGAAGGACGACGGCAGTGTGGATATCGACATGACGTTCACTGCCCCCTCCTGCCCCGCCGCCGACTTCATCCTGGAGGATGTACGCCAGAAGGTAGAGACAATAGAAGGAGTTAAGGAGACTAATGTCAACCTGGTGTTTGAGCCCGTCTGGGATAAGAGCATGATGAGCGAGGAAGCCCTCGTAGAACTGGGATTGGACTGATGCTAAGAAAGAACATATACATATTATCCGACGCACACTTAGGGTCGTGGGCTATCGACCACAAGCGACAGCAGGAGCGCCGACTGGTGCGCTTCCTTGACAACATCAAGGAGAAGGCTTCGGCGGTGTACCTGCTGGGCGACATGTTCGACTTCTGGTACGAGTGGCGCTTCACGGTGCCTAAGGGCTACACGCGCTTCCTCGGAAAACTGTCCGAACTTACTGACATGGGAGTGGAGGTGCACTACTTCACAGGTAACCACGACATCTGGATGTTCTCGTACTTAGAGCGCGAGTGCGGAGTAATCATGCACCGCCAACCGCTCACGGTAGATATCTATGGCAAGGAGTTCTACATGGCTCACGGCGACGGACTGGGCGACAATGACCCCAAGTTCCGCTTCATACGTTCCATGTTCCACAACCGCACGTGCCAGCGCCTCTTCAGCATGCTGCATCCCCGCTGGTCCATGTGGTTCGGACTGACGTGGGCTAAGCACTCGCGCATGAAGCGCAAGGACGGACTGGAACCGCCATACATGGGAGAGGACAAGGAATATCTTGTTCAGTACACCAAGGAATACCTCACCACACATCCCAACATCGACTACTTCATCTACGGACACCGCCACATACAGCTCGACCTGATGCTCTCCAAGCGCAGCCGCATGATGATTATAGGCGACTGGATAACCCAGTTCTCCTACGTCGTCTTCGACGGCGAGAACATCCGTCTCGAGGAATATGTCGAGGGCGAGAGTAAGGTATGAAAAACATCGCAATAACATTATATCGTAATACCGAAATATCGAAATAATAATTCTTAAAAAAACAGACAAACTTATGGATTTAGTACAACAAATCATTGAGCGCGCTAAGAGTAACAAACAGCGCATCGTGCTCCCTGAGGCAGAAGAGGAGCGCACACTTACCGCTGCCGACCGTGTTCTGGCAGACGATATCGCCAACATCATCCTCATCGGTAACCCCACAAAGGTGCATGCCCTGGCAGACAAACTGGGTCTGAAAAACATCGACAAGGCTACCCTTATCGATCCCGAGAACTGCGAGAAGAGCGAAGAGTATGCTCAGCTGCTCGCCGAACTCCGCAAGAAGAAGGGCATGACTATCGAGGAGGCTCGCCAGTTGGTTAAGAACCCGCTCTACCTCGGATGTATGATTATAAAGACAGGCGATGCTGACGGTCAGATCAGCGGCGCCCTCTCAACAACGGGTGACACCCTGCGTCCCGCCCTTCAGATTATCAAGACTGCCCCCGGCATTACCTGCGTCAGCGGTGCCATGCTGCTCATCACCCAGACGCCGCAGTACGGCGAGAACGGTGTGCTCGTAGTCGGCGACGTTGCCGTTACCCCAATGCCCGATGCCAACCAGTTGGCACAGATTGCTGTCTGCACCGCACAGACGGCTAAGTCGGTTGCCGGTTTTGCTGAGCCCCGCGTGGCTATGCTGAGCTTCTCTACCAAGGGTAGTGCCAAGCACGAGGTGGTAGACAAGGTTGTAGAGGCTACGAAACTTGCCCGTGAAATGGATCCGACACTCAAGGTTGACGGCGAGTTGCAGGCTGACGCTTCTCTCGTTCCTTCCGTAGGTGCCAAGAAGGCTCCCGGCAGCGAGATTGCAGGCAAGGCTAACACCCTGGTATTCCCCTGCCTCGAAGTAGGAAACATTGCTTATAAGCTCGTTGAGCGCCTCGGCGGTGCCGTTGCCCTCGGTCCTATCCTTCAGGGTATCGCACGTCCTGTTAACGACCTCTCTCGCGGATGCTCTGTTGACGACATCTACAAGATGGTTGCCATCACCGCTTGTCAGGCAATGGACGCAAAGGCTTAATGGTTAATGCATAATTCATAATGCATAATTCATAATGCATAATTCATAATTCATAATGCATAATGCATAATTATTAAATAAACGACATATTATGAAAATATTAGTATTGAATTGTGGCTCTTCGTCTATCAAGTACGCACTGTACAACATGGACGACAAGAGCGTGATGACCTCCGGCGGTGCCGAGCGCGTCGGCATGGACGGAGCCTTCGTCAAGGTGAAGCTCGCTAACGGCGAGAAGAAGCAGATTATGCACGACATCCCCGAGCACACTGAGGGTGTTAAGTTCATCTTCTCTCTCCTCACCGACCCCGAGATTGGTGTTATCAAAGACCTCAAGGAAATCGATGCAGTGGGTCACCGCATGGTGCACGGCGGCGAGAAGTTCAACAAGAGTGTTATCCTCAACGAGGAAGTGCTGAAGGCTTTCGAGGACGTCAGCGACCTCGCTCCGCTGCACAACCCCGCCAACCTGAAGGGTGTGCGCGCCGTTTCTGAACTGATGCCGGGTCTGCCCCAGGTAGGTGTGTTCGACACCGCTTTCCACCAGACCATGCCCAAGAAGGCATTTATGTATGCGGTTCCTTACGAGCTCTACGAGAAGTACGGCGTTCGCCGCTACGGCTTCCACGGCACCAGCCACCGCTACGTGTCACAGCGCGTTTGCGAGTTCCTCGGTGTCAGCCCCATTGGTAAGCGCATCATCACCTGCCACATCGGTAACGGCGGTTCTGTAAGTGCTGTTGTCGATGGCAAGTGCGTTGATACCACCATGGGTCTCACCCCGCTGGAGGGCGTAATGATGGGTACTCGTTCGGGTGACATCGACGGTGGTGCCATCACCTTCCTCGAGAAGAAACTCGGTCTCGACGCTGACGGTATGTCCAACCTGCTCAACAAGAAGAGCGGTGTGCTCGGCATTACAGGCAAGAGTTCTGACATGCGCGACGTGGAGAATGCTGCCAACGACGGCGACGAGCGCGCTCAGCTGGCTCTCGACATGTATTTCTACCGCATCAAGAAGTACATCGGTGCATACGCAGCAGCAATGGGCGGCGTAGACATCATCGTCTTCACTGCCGGTGTTGGTGAGAACCAGATTGGCATGCGCGAGGCAGTATGTAACGGACTGGAGTTCCTGGGCGTGAAGTTCGACGCCAAAAAGAACAACGTACGCGGCGAAGAGGCTATCATCTCTGCCGACGACTCCAAGGTTACCGTAACAGTCATCCCCACCGACGAGGAACTGATGATTGCTACAGACACCATGGCTCTTCTGTAGTTAAAATAAAGAATCGGTTGTCGTTTGGCAACCGATTCTTTTTTATTCTTTCGTAAGTATCATTTCCAACTGCTCTGCGGAGAGTCGCAGGTGGAACGTTCCTTTCTCCGCCACGCTGATACGTCCCGTCTCCTCACTCACCACTATTGCTATGGCATCGCTCTCCTGCGAGATACCCATTGCGGCACGGTGGCGCAGTCCCAACTCCTTCGGAATCTCTATGTCGTGGCTCACGGGCAGTATGCATCCTGCGGCGCATATCCTGCCGTGCGATATTATCATAGCGCCGTCGTGCAGCGGCGAGTTCTTGAAGAAGATATTCTCTATGAGTCGCTGGTTGATGTTGGCGTCTATCTTGTCGCCCGTCTCAATGATGTCGGTCAGCGGTGTCAGCTTCTCGATGACAATGAGCGCTCCCACCCTGCTGCGCGCCATGTTCATGCACGCCATAACCACCGGCATTATGCTCTCGCGGTCGGTCTTACGGCTCTCGCGTCCCGACGAGAATATCCGCATTACATTCCTCACCCTCTGGTGAGCGCCCAGGGTATAGAGGAACTTGCGAATCTCCTCCTGGAAGAGCACAATCAAGGCAAGGACTCCCACGCTAACCAGTTTGTCTAGTATTCCGCCAAGCAGCCGCATCTCGAGTATCTGCGACACGAAGAGCCATATCATTACGAATACTATTATTCCGATGAACACGTTCAGCGAGCGCGATTCCTTCATCAGCCTGTAAACGTAGTACAGCATCAGCGCGACAAGCAGTATGTCTAAAGCATCTTTTATTCCGAAGTCGAACATTTCTATGAATTGAAAATTGAGAATTGACAATTGAGAATTACTGTTTCAACAGCTTCCTTTACGTCATGGACACGCAGGATTGTGGCACCCTTTTGAAGGGCTATGGTGTTGAGAGCCGTCGTTCCGTTGAGTGCTTCGTCGGGAGTTATGCCGAGTTTTTTCCATATCATCGACTTGCGCGACACTCCCACGAGGATGGGCAACTGCATCACCTGCAGGCGTTCCATGTTTCCCAGTACCTCGTAGTTCTGCTCCACGGTCTTGCCGAAGCCGAAGCCCGGGTCGAGGATGATGTCCTTGTGCCCCTGGTCGCGCAGCCGTTGCACCTTCTCGGCAAAGTCCATAAGTACCGCCTCCGATGTCGGTGCCGATGACATATATATATAAGGAACGCGCGGAGGCGTCATCTCCCCACGTACGTCGTTGATGATGTCCGCGCCGTACTCCTCCACCGCCATCCGTGCCACTTCTTCGCGGAAGGTGTCCACCGAGATTATTGCGTCGGGCTGTTCGCGTCGGATAATGGGCAGAGCCAGTCGGAGCCGGCGCATCTCCTCCTCCTTCGTGACGTCGTCGTAGCCCGGTCGCGTGCTCATGGCGCCCACATCGATCATCGTGCCGCCCTGCTCCACTATCTGGTTGGCTCGCTCGGCAATCTCCGCCTCTGTCTGCTTGCGACTTCCAGCAAAGAACGAGTCGGGCGTCACGTTCAGGATGCCCATCACCTGTGGTGTTGACAGGTCAATGAGCCGTCCGCGGCAGTTGATGGAGTATGAGGATTTCACAATCGGTTTGTAGTTTAACATTATCCCTGCAAAGATAGTGCCTTTTCGGCAGAACGCCAAAAAAATCCTTTTTTTTCTTGGTTTTATCCTCTTTTCATCGTATCTTTGCCCCGTAAATGTAAATTTATATAGACATGAAAGGTATTGATTATACTGATAAGACTCTTTATGAGGACAAAAGTTTTAACCAACAGCCCATAGACAAGGAGTACTATACACCTGAGGAGGCATACGAGTTGGTGATGAGCGATGTTAAGTCTGTTTACAGTCTGAAAGATGCAGTATAAGTATCGCTATTCAAATCGTGCTTTAAGGAATATCAGGACTTTTTACAGGAATGTAGCCTTGAAATATCGGCACACCTATTCTTTCGAAGATATGGAACGTAATATACGCGAGGCCATCTTCTACATTTACGCAATCGAAAGGACATTACCTCGGCGCAAACCAACAATTAGCCGCTGGTCTGGCTATTATATGACAAACACTGACAAATGGTACTATGCATATACTATTGAGGGTGACATTATAACTGTTGTTGATACCTGTCACTCACAGAACATGCACGATTAGCCTTACACAACCCAGCCGCCCGTAAAAGCTGTTTCTACAGTTCTTCCACCAGCCGGTCGAGGTGGTTGCTGTGGCTGCCTTTGATGAGGATGTAGTAGCCCTCGGGGCGATCGTGGCGGAGGGCTTCGATGACGTCGTCGGTGGTGGCAAACCACTGCCAAGAAGCATCAAGAGTAGCGTTGCGGAACTCCTCACCCACGAGCCATACGCGGTCGAAGGCGGCACGGCGCAACTGTTCGCCGACCTTCATGTGCTCCTCGCGGCTGACGTCGCCCAGTTCGCCCATGACACCGATGATGGCCATCTTGGGCGCAACCTCCATCAGTCGGAAGTTCTCGATGGCTGCCGCCATGCTGGTGGGGTTGGCGTTATAGGCATCCACCACGAGTTGGTTGTGCTCCGTGACGGTCAGTTGCGAACGGTTGTTCGACGGCACGTAGTTCTCCAGTGCGTGGTTGATCTGCTCGGGCGTGACGCCGAAATGCAGTCCTACGATTATTGCAGCAAGGATGTTGCTGATGTTGTAGGCGCCGATGAGGTGGGTATGCACGTCTCCGTGGGTCCACTCGAAGTTTACAAAGGGGTTGCACGATGTTACCCTGCCTACAGTACTGCCGTAGGTGATGACATGCTTAAGGTTCCTCTCCTTCGCCATTCCGACAAGGTACTCGTTGTCGGCATCGAGGAAGACCGCTCGGTCGCCCAGAAAGTCGTAGAGTTCGCCCTTGGTTTTCATCACGCCTTCGAAAGAGCCGAAGCCCTGCAGGTGGGCACGACCGACGTTGGTAATGAGTCCGCAGGTGGGTTCGACGGTCTCTACGAGCGTCTTGATGTCGCCCGGGTGGCTGGCACCCATCTCGATGACGGCTATCTCGTGCTCCTCGGTCAGGCGGAACAGTGTCTTGGGCACACCCACGTCGTTGTTGAAATTGCCCTGGGTGTAGAGCACGTTGTACTTCTCGCCCAGAACGGTGGCGATGAGTTCCTTGGTGGTCGTCTTGCCGTTGGTGCCGGTGATGCCGATGACTGGGATATTGAACTGGCGGCGGTGCTCGCGTGCCAGGTCCTTAAAGGTCTGCAGACAGTCCTCGACTATGATTATTTTTGGATTGGCTGGCGCTACATCCTCATCAACAATGGCGTAGGCACAGCCTTTCTCCAGCGCCTGAACCGCAAACTTGTTACCATTGAACGACTCGCCCTTCAGAGCGAGAAAGATGCTACCCTCGGGGCATTGGCGGCTGTCGGTGGTGATTATCGGGTGTTTCTTGTATAGCTCGTAAAGTTCTTTGATGTCCATAGTGCGTTTATTTCATGTATTTAGAATACTGCGGCGCGACCAACCGCAAACTGGGCTCCGTTCCTTCTGTTTTTGTGCAAAGATAGTGCTTTTATTTTAAATTCACAAATTTAGTGAAGATTATTTTTATAACAACGAGGAGGAGAGCACAAAAAAGTACTTTAAAGGGTGTTAGGGTGTCAAACCCTTTCGTGCAGGGCGTTTCGGGCGTACACCCCAGGGTGTAAGGGTGTGGTAAGGGTGTACGTTAATTCATAATTCATAATGCATAATTCATAATTAAAGGTGTACACCCTTTGTACACCCTTACACCCTAGGGTGTGCAGCTGCAGGCCCGATAAACAGAGGGTTACAACACCCTAACACCCTTTGAGGCGAAAAATTTCATGTAAGGAAGCAATTCGCGCTTCAAAGAGAGGAGTAACCTCTCCCGAAGTGAGCCGTAACCTCGCTGGCAGTGAGCCGTAACCTCGCTTTGACTG
>JAFTFC010000154.1 GCA_017449725.1 Prevotella sp.
CCCACGGAGCTCCATTCGAAGTCGTACTTGGCGATGGCGAGGTAGTATCCGAGGAACGTTCCCGTAAGCTTGGGACGGCGGTCGCGGCATTCGCCGAGCCACTTCCTCAGTTCCACGCCCCACAGCTGCAGCTCGTAGGCGCGACTGTTGTGGTGCCATACGTACCACGGCGTCCAGTATTCTGCCATGAAGCTCCACCGGTTCTTCTTCCCCAAGGGGAACTCCACCTCGACGTTGGGCGCCAAAGCAAGGTCGAACAGCAGGTTTGTCTTCAGTGCGAACAGGGCATTGTAGGGCGACGACTGCCGGCTCTGCTTCCTGTAGCTGTCACCGTGGAACGGCAACATGAGCAGAGTGTCCTTGCGGGCATGGCGGGTCTCTACGAGCACGCGCATTTTGAAGTCTATGCGGTAGTCGGAGTGGCGCAGCTTCGGCAGACAGTTTTCCATGAGGTAGGCGAAGTCCTTAGGATAGAACGTGCGCATGCGTTGTTCCTTCTCGTCGGGCGTCAGCTGGCTGTCGATTATTGCCAGCAGCGCATGGCGGTATTCCAGCTGCTCGTCGGTGGCTTCGACGATGAATCGGCGGAGTCCCGCCCAGTCCTCAGGCTCGTAAGCGGTGGTTATTATCCTGCGGTCTACATCATAGTTTGCCGATACATAGTCGACGAGCGACTGTGTGCGCTCTCGTGCCAGCCGGGCGTTGTTAGCGTAGGGTCCATCTGGCGAGGCGTAGCCTTTTATCTCAATACCCCTGAGACTGTTCTTCTTGTCACTGCGTATCTCGTCGATGCCCGTTTTTATTTTCAGCAGTTCGGTGCGGTTGTTGCCCAGTGAAGGATTCACCTCGGAGTTGCTTAGTGGGAACACGACGTAGATTTTTTTCGAAATGGACGAGTCGCGTTCTTCTACCGTCGGCGGAACATCTGCGATGAAATCCTTACCGAGCCTTCTTTGCATGAACAAGCAGTTGTCTATGATTTCGCAGCGCCATGCAGTGCGCGCAAAAAGTTTCAGCGAAGCCTCTTCCATCCAGGGTTCGTACTTTACGGTCCTGATATAGTTAAAAGGACGGCGGTGGCTGTTGCGCAGTACTATGTCGTTGTCGCTGATAATGCCCAGATTGTCGTGTCGTAGATAGCGATAATATGCCTCCCTGCCGAGAATGTGGATCTTGGGCATGACAATGGAGTCGGTGGTTCCCATGATGACGGGTGTTAATGTTATGACTGACTGGCTGACGGCAAGAAACGCGTCGGGCTTAAGGCAAACACTTATCTGTACAGAATCGCCTTGGCGTCCTGCATCAACCTCGTCAATAGCACATACATACTGAGCTTGCAGGGTGCAATGAGCCCCTGCAAAGATCCAGAATGAAATAAAAAATGCTATTAACTTAGTGTGTGAATATGAATATGTCCTAAGTAACATATTGTCTGTGCAAAGATATATTGAAAATGTGGATATGCAATGAAAACTAAGTGAAAATTAAATAAAATTAACGATTACGACAGAAATACTATCCTGCGGGCTTGAAGATCATGTGACTGTAGAGCACTATGAAGTTGCCCTGCATCCTTGCCTCGTCAGAGAACAGGCTGATGGTCATTTCGTCGGGCTGCAGACTGTTGATGGTGAAGAGCCGGTAGGTGCTGCCCTCGCTGTTGGTCACGAACACTTCGTTGCCGCTCAGGTGCCAGTGCATTTGCTGATAGCTGTCGCCGTCGGGGTTCTTGGTGTCGATGAATGCCACGAGTGTGCTGTCGGCGTTGAGCGTCAGTGTGAAGGTGTCGTATTCGGAGTCGGCAATATCGGTGCGCACCACCTCGTTGAGCATCCCGCCGTATTTTATCTCGGTGTATGCTAATGTCCATTTTCCGAGCAGGTTCTCGGGTATTATCGTCAGGCAGCTGTCGGATGGCAGTTGGCTGAACAGATTGTCTACGTTCTCTTCCTTCTGTTTGTCGGTGTCGGCAGCCTCTTCGTGCTGTTTTCCTCGACAGGAAGCGCCGATGCATAGCGACGCGGATAGCGCTGCCACGGTCAGCATAAATACATGTGTTCTTTTCATATTATTATAATAATGTGTGTTTTGTGGTTATACAAATGCCGCTCGTTTCACAACGAGCGACATTAAACAAATATGCGAATTGTCTTGCTCTGAGGCACAAGTGCCTCTTACAAAAAAGGAAATGATTATTACCTTTAGTTTTTGCTAACTACAAACAATAATAATCTTTTCTGGACTAAACTCATGGACGAATCTCACGATCAGTCAATGAAACGAAAATTACCTTATGTTTGACAACATTTATTCAATCGGACGGTTGCATCTGTTGACAGACTGGCTGACAGCAAGAATACAACGGTCTTATGACAAACACTTGTTGTACTGATTAAGATTCTACTAATAATTTAGTGTGCGAAAAAAATATGTCCGATGAAACATACTTACGGTTGCAAAGGTAAATGGAAAAAGTGGATAATCAACGCAAAGCAAGTAAAAATTAAAATTTATTAACTGTTGCATAGGGCATGGAGCGGATGTTACAATTCTTGTCACCCAATTGATTGACAGCAATTGTGAAAGAAGTGTATATTTGCAGAAAATAAGTGAAGAGTGTGACGAGGTGAAGACACTTCGTAAAACTTCTTTCGCGGGCGCGCCCGCGCGTAGAAAGTTTGAAAACAGTATTCACCTTGTCACTTTTTTGAGTTAAGAATGAAGAATTATGGAAGAGAAAAAGAGCAAATGGGCAACGGTAGAGGAGATTAAGGCGTTCATCCGCAAGCAGATGATGGTGAGGTGGAACGTGGTGTCGGGCAGCGTGGAATGCCAGTGGATACAGCCGCCAGACTTCGCCGAACCCGAGGATAACATCACGTGGGAGAAGTACGACTGGCACGACCTTACCGACCGCGACGAGAACACCCTGTGGGTGAGGATGAGCATGGAGCGCGAATGTCGGCTGAGCGACATTGACAACGTGATACGCTCGGAATACACCGTGGGCTACAACCCCATACGCGACTACCTGGACGCACTGCCCGTATGGAGCCGCGACCGCAACTACGTGGAAGACCTCGCCCGACACGTGCACGTAATACCTGCCGACGGGGAGACGAAGGAAGATGCCCAGCGACGCTTCAGGCAGTATCTTACGAAATGGCTCATGGGACTGGTGGCGGGCATCATGGACAAAGAGGTGGTGAACAACATGATACTGGTGCTCGTGGGCGAGCAGGGTATCTACAAGACAACGTTCTTCAACAACCTGCTGCCACCCGTGCTGCGGCGATACTTCCACACCAAGCCCAATGCCGACCGGCTGACCAAGGACGACCGCATAAACATGTCGCGCTTCTGGCTGATATGCATGGAGGAGCTCGACACCATGACACCGTCGGAGATGAACCAGCTGAAGGCGATGGTCACCATGCGAACGATAAACGAGCGACCGGCATACGGGCGCAATGTGGTGACCTATCCCCACATAGCATCGTTCTGCGGAACGGGCAACAACACCCAGTTCCTCAACGACCCCACTGGAACGCGCCGGTGGCTACCGGTGGAGGTGAGCAGCATAGACCCGCCCGACGAGTGGTTCCTGGACTATGACGGACTTTACTCGCAGATAAAAAGCATGTACATGACGGGCTATCAGTACTGGTTTGACGAAGAGGAGACGCAGATACTGCAACAGCGGAACAGGATGTTCGAAGCCGTGAACATGGAGCAGGAACTCATAGAGAAATACTACTGCTCGCCCGATGGCGGCGAAGGAAGGTGGGTGTCGACGGCGGAGATTATCGAGAAGATAGGCAGGAACATGAGGTTACGCATGACACCGATAAAAGTGGGGGTGGCGATGAAACGGTTAGGGTATCTCGCGAAGAGAACGAATACGGGCACGAAATACTTGGTGAAGACGGTAGAAAAAAGCGCTGCTTCAGATGTCTGAAGCAGCGCTCTGGAAGCGTAAAGTGATGCTTTACGGGGGCTAAAGCGGTGGTTTAGCCGACTACGGCGTCACGGTTTCAGTGCTGTACTTGCCGTATTCGCCCACCTTGATGTTGAGCTTGAGGGCAGAGGTGGAGAAACTGCCGGTGGCACGGCAGCGCAGGCGCACGCTGTTGATGTTCTTCTTGACGTCGAACTTGGCAGGCGACTCGGCACCGGTGGAGTGAATGCCGATAGAGAAGATGCCCAGGTCGTCGAGTTTCACCGACTTGCCGTCGAGGGCAAGTTCCTTGACACAGCGTATCATGTCCTTCAGGACACCGCTGATGACACCGGGCGAGAAGGGTGTGTCGTGCTCAGACATGTGCTCGCACAGTTTCTTGAGATCGTAGGTTTCTGTCTGATAGGCGCGGGCAAACCAGAGTCCGCTGACCATCTCCGAAGAGCTGTTGTGTTGGTAAAGTTTGTAATGAAGCAGGAGATAATTGAGAATTGAGAATTGA
>JAFTFC010000155.1 GCA_017449725.1 Prevotella sp.
CGTCGTCACATAGACATTGGCGAGCGGCACGTTCTGATTGGAACTAAGTTCACCGCCAACGCCGTCGTAGTTGCTTCCTGCACCCGTGACGGTCATGTTCTCCAGCGTGACACACTTCACCTTGGCTACCCAGCCGGCGCATGCCTTAGCATAGCGCCAGAGCATACCAACAGAGAGAGAACCGTCAGATTCATTTGAAGTGTAGGTCTTGTTGGTGTATGTGCCGTCCAACTTGTCGAGCACATTGCCAGAGGGCATTGTCGACGAGGCACTAAGTGTTGCATTGTAATCAAAGTCTCCGGTAGGGTCGGGGTCTCCACTGTATATCCACACTTGTCCCATCCAACTTGCTCCGTCATTTGTGACGTCGCAGGATTCGAAAGTGATTTGGATACTCTGACCGTCTACTGCAGGCTTGAAAACCGTGAGCGAACGAGAGTTGTTAGAAGACGTACTGGAAATGTTTTCTGTTCCTTTCCAGTCGTAGAAAGTAATTTCCTGGTCGGCAGCCACAGTGATGACTTGTCGACCCCATTGCTCTTGCAGAACGACGTTGCCGTCCTGAGATGCCCATACGGGCATGCCAGTTAGTAACATTCCCCACAATAGCAATAGTTGCAAAATGCGTTGTTTTGTCATGATGGTATAATTAAAATGAATATTTTGTTTATTTCAATATCTTTTTCACGCTTCCGTCGCTCATGCGGACGAAGCGGATGCGGCCGTCAAGCATCTCATAGATGGTCTCGCGCACTCCGTTGCTTGCACCGCATGCTTCGCTAATACCAGTGTCAACGCCCAATGCTTTCAGCGAAGCGTCGAGATGGGCGTCTTCTGCCAAGGCAATCTCCGTTGAGGTTTCGCCAATCATGGGATACTGCTGGTTGGTGCAGTTGTAAACCCTCACGAAGTCCACGAAGTCGAGGCTGACGGGCTGGCGGTTCTTGTCGACGGCGTTGCTGATGTCAAACAGAACGTCGTCAGGACGATTGTCCACGTAGCCACTGCGCAGGAACAATTGTATCCAACCCGTTGTAGACTTCACGCCACTCTTGGGTAGCAACGTGCCTCCCAACTTCAGTTCGTCACCCAGCCACAGGGGGAAATATTCCTGCGTGTGGAACGTGTTGCGGTCTATGGTGCCGCTGCCGCCCTGGTTGTCGGTCCATGGAACAGCCTTCAGGGCATCTTTATGGTAGGTTATCTCATAACCGTAAATGACCTTGCCGACAGAGTCCACATCGGCACTGCCGCTGAGTTCATACCACGGGTCGTCTGGGAGCCAGTTATGGTTGACGTCCTTCGATACCATGATGATGCCAGGTTCCGACGAACCGCCCAGCGGATTGCCTGTCTCGGCAAAAGCGTTGCCCACAATCTTCAGGTCGGCGCCATCGGCGTTGGCAATGGAATGGTCGAAGTGGAAGGTGATATAGCCACCATATGCACCAAGGCAGATGAGTCCCTTGTCGGGGTCGTCCTTGATGTCGCGTGAGTTGGCAATCATTGTGCGGCTGCACTTCTCTGCCATCGTCTGGGCATTGTCTCCATCGTTGTACTCCGGCATAGTGTTGACAAACTGTCCCGGGGCAGGGACATACTCGTCAACGGCTTCTATGTAGGCATTGTACTCTGCCTTGTCGCGCTTCTGTTGCGCCACGGCAGTCAATGTCGTCAGGAGTAGTAATGTAACGACTGTTTTTCTCATATCTTTGTTGTTTCAATATTCAATCTTCAATTTGTAGAAAGCAAGCGTGTCCGGGGATGTCTCCCGTGCGCACCTTCCAGTCGAACGTGCCATCCTTACGGAAGTGCAGCAATTCGCCGCTTGACACGTAGTTCTTGGCATCCATCAGATAGAAGTCCCTGTCCTGTGGATTGACGATAATGCCATAGGGCATACGCATAGCTGCAATCTCAGGCGCGTCGAAGATGTTGGTCTCCAGGACTTCGTGGGTCAGGACATTGATGATCCCGTAGTTCACGGTGTTCTGTTGCTTGGCATCGTTCCATTCCGAACCATAGTAGTAGAGCGAGTCGCCGACGATGCACATGTCGCTGACGGCATGGTCGATGCGTCCGCCAACCACCATCTTGCCATAGGCATCGCGGCTAAGCCAGTAAAGGCACGAGTGTTCTTCGCCATAGTCGCCACGCGACGACACCCACACCTGGTCGTATCTGTCGGCACGGCAGCGGTGAAGGTTCTTGGCTAAGTCGATCTTCCGCTCTTCGCGCATGCTCAGGAGGTCTACCACGCTCACCGTCCTGTCGTAGTCGGGAGCCAGATAGCCGCCGCTGTTGGCTACATACAGTTTGCCGTCGACTATTGCCATCTCTTCGGGCTGGTGACCCACTTCCACGGTGGCAACGATGTCGAGCGAAAGGGTGTCAACTTTGTAGACCATTCCTATCTGTGCTCCGGCAGTCAGGTCTACCGGTCCTACGTAGGAACTGACGTAGGCATAGCGGTCGTTGAACACCACATTGCGACAGTTCGGAATATCCACCTGTCCTATGCGGCGACAGGTCTTTGAGTCGACCACCTCCACTTTGTCAGAACAGTTAATCACCATCCACATGCGGCTGCCGTATATCTTGATGTCATTACCCACGTCGCCCAACTCCATGACCGTCGTCGGGTTGCGCTCTGAGTAGATGTTGCGGAAGTATTGTGCCGTAGTCAGGTCAAGGTAGTCCACGGTGCATTTGTTAGAGCCCATGTTCCCCTCGTTGAGGATGTACATGCCGGTGATGCTGCCCGTAGCGATGCCACCGCCCGTGTCATACACCTCGGGGTAGACCATGAGCCGGTCCTCGCGACAACCAGCCAACAGGATGGCCATCAGGAATATGTATAACGTGTGCTTTCTCATAGTTCCACCTCCATACTGATTGCAAAGTTACGCCCCGGCATGGGGTAGTTGAGAATCACGTCATACTGCTGGTCGAGCAGGTTGTTCACTTCGAGCGTAGCCTTCCATCGGGTCTTAGCCCACTGGAAGCGGTGCATCAGCGACAGGTCACTGGTATACCACGCGGGCATATAGTTGTAGTCTATATTTTCCTGCTGGTTGTAGCGTTTGCCAGCATATACAAAACTATAGTTCAGGTCCCACTGGCGATAGCTCATTCCAAGGATGGCAGAGCCGCTGTGCCAGGGGATGTAAGGAATCTGGTGGCGGTAGTAGGTGTCTGCGGGGTCGGTCACGTCGCGTGCATCCTGATAAGTGTATTGAAGACGTCCCGACAGTGTCAGCTCCTTTGTCGGCTGAACGGCAATTTCGGTCTCAACGTCAATACCCTTTATATGTACGCGCCCGAGGTTGAGCATTGTCCAGCGGAACTGTTGTCCCTTGGGGTATGCCACAATCTTGTCGTGTATCGTGTTGTAGTAGGCATCAACTTGCAGACGGAAATGCGAGGGAGCAAAGGTGCGGCTTCGCCCACTGCGAGGTGCGTTCCAGTCATATACCGCCCCTATGTTGTATTGCAGCGCCACTTCAGGTTTCAGCAGTGCGTTACCCATGTCTGTATAGTAAAGGTCGTTGAATGTCGGCATGCGATAGTTGCGCTTGGCATAGGCACGCATCGAGAAAGTCTTATTCTTCAAGGGGAAGACATTAAAGAAGAGTGCCGGTGTCAGCGCATGTACCGACGGCTGGTCGTTAAGTGTGCGGGTGTGATCCTTGACGAATGTTGCAAGCACCGAACCCTGAACGTTCAGCCACGGACGGTTGTAGGCGGTGGCAAGTGAAATCATGTTTGAGAATCGGTGTGGGTATGCAAACAGCCGCATGTCGGCATTCAGTTTGTTCCACTTAAAGTCGTAGGCGATGGATGCACTCCAGCTCTTCAGTATCTCGTAGACATTAGATGAAGAAATGAACAGTTCTTGCTGTCGGTAAGTGTTATCGACAAGCATTGTCTTCGGGTCGCGGTTTACGTAGTGGGTCTGGTAGTATGCATATTTCACCATCCAACGGGTAGTGAAGCGCTGTCCTAAGTCTTGAGTCAGTCCTGCCTGCATAAAGGTATTGTGGTCGCCCTGTCGCTCGCCGCGTCGCCAGACGTTATTGACAACAGCCCCGGGAATGCCGCGTTCAGAGTGGTACGTGTAGGCTTTAACGTTCCATCCGCCCTGCGGCAGGGCTCCATAGAGGTTCCCTTCGGCACGCAACGCCCAGATGTCTCCATTCCGTCTCGTTGCCGTAGTATCGTATGCAAGACTGCCGTCAGCCTGATAGCGGCGATAGCGGAACTTGTACTTGCCACTCGAAGTCAGTACTTCTGCTCCTACCGACGAACTCATTGTCTCGCTGAGGCGCTGCTCCCATAGTGAGGAGAACCGCAACATGTCGCTCGATCCGTACTTCAGTTTCATCTTCAAGTGAGTGTGTTCCCCATCCGAAAACCTCGGGCGGCGGGTGCGGATGTAAACAGAACCCGCATTGCCAAACTCACTTGCCGGCTGGAAGATAGCACTCTTCTGACCGTTATATACAGAAATTTCCTCAACATTGTCCATTGAGAACTGCCCCAGGTCTATCTGACCGTTCTGTGCATTGCCCAATTGTATTCCGTCGTAGAAGATGCCAAGATGCTGAGAACCCATCGAGCGGATGTTGATTGTCTTTATGCCACCCACGCCACCGTAGTCCTTCAGTTGCACACCTGCAAAATAGCGCAGTGCGTCGGCTATCGAATGACTGTTCAGCCGCTCCAGTTCTTCGCCCTTCATTGTGTGCGAAGGTATTACTTCACGGTAGGAGAGTTTCGACAATACCACCACCTCGTCAACATGTTGTATGCTGTCGAAAGCGCTCGGCTTACCCTTCTGGGCAGAAGAATACATAGCCACTGCGCACAGAAGTGCTACTATTGTCAGTCTCTTCATCTTAAAAACTGAAACACCAATCGCTTACCTTCCTCGAGGCGCAGCGATATTATAAAACTCAACGGCAGGTCTTCTGACTTTGTCGCCCAGTGCAAACGCCTTCCCGTTCATCTCTGACAGTGGCACTTGTTCACACCGCTAATGACGACTCACAGCAGCGGGACTGTTCGGGATTTCCACCCGATTCCCTTTTAATCACCTCGTCGGTGAACCAATTGAGTGCTGCAAAGGTACGAATAAGTGAGCAAAGAACAAAATAAAAAGTCTTTTTTCTTTTGATATTTCGAACGCAAGTACTTTTTTTACCTTTTTACCCTTTTACCTTTTTACTTTAAAAAAAAATGATTACTTTTGCGCTCAAAGAAGAGAGAGACGCATTCGTAAACCGAAAGAAATGGGCAATATAAAGATAATTAAAGGCGGATTTGACACCAAACTGGAACTCGAGCATGCCAGCGTCGTGGCAGGCTTTCCGTCGCCTGCCGAGGACTACCGCCACGAGACGCTTGACTTTAACCGCGACTATATTCGTCATCCCGAGGCATCCTTCTATGGCGATGTCGAGGGCGACTCAATGAAGGATGCAGGTATCTTCGACGGCGACAGGGTTATCATCGACAGGGCTGTAGAGCCCCACGATGGTTCTATTGTCATTGCCTGGTGGAACGGTGACTTTACTATGAAATACCTGGATCTGACGCATAAGCAGGACGGATACATAGAACTTCGTCCTGCCAACGATGCCTTCCCCGTGTTCCGCATCAATGCCGGTGACGATTTCGAGGTGTGGGGAGTGGTAGTCCATCTTATCCGCACCTTTGAAACCTTATAACCTTACAATCTGAAGAAACATGTACGGAATAGCCGATTTGGATAATTGCTACGTGAGCTGCGAACGGGTCTTCAGACCAGACCTGAACGGCAAGCCCGTTGTTGTCCTTTCTAACAACGACGGTTGTGTCGTGGCGCGTTCCAATGAGGCAAAGACTATGGGAATAAAAGAAGGTATACCCTATTTCCAGTTGGCAGAATTATTCCCGGGGCAGCAGATAGCTGTCTTTTCATCAAACTATGAACTATATGGCGAACTCACAGGTAGGGTCGTCAGTATCATCAGTCAGGAGGCTCCCGCTTATTTCCGCTATTCCATAGACGAATGCTTCATGTATCTTCCGGATAGTGCGGAACCACTTCAAAACTGGGGGGAGCATCTGCATAAGCGAGTAAAGCGAGAAGTGGGTTTGCCTTTGAGCATCGGACTTGCACCAACGAAAACACTCGCTAAGATTGCATCCAAGCTTGCAAAGAAGTACGATGTCTACAAACACTGTTGCATAATAGACAACGAATACAAGCGTGAAAGGGCACTCCAATGGTGCCCCATAGAGGACGTTTGGGGCATAGGCAGACGCTATGCTGCTAAACTACAGTCTTTCGGCTGCAATACCGCTCTCGACTTTGCCAAGCATCACAAAGACTGGGTGCGCGAGACATTCAATAATATCAATATCCTGCGCACGTGGCAAGAACTCAATGGTGAAGATGTCGTGCCCAACGAACAACTGGCAAAGAAGCAGAGTATCTGTACCAGCCGTTCCTTCAATGGAATGATTTCAGATATCGACAGCCTCAAGACCCATGTCTCCAACTATGCCGCCCGCTGTGCCGAGAAACTGCGTCGACAGGAGACCGTTGCCTCCACTGTGGGGGTGTTCCTCCACACCAATGCTTTCCGGGACGACCTGCCTCAGTATTGGAATTTCCGTGAGCAGCAACTCATCACACCGTCTAACTCCACCACAACCATCGTTCAGGCAGCCCTTAGCGTCTTAGAGAGTATCTATCGTCCCGGCTATAGTTACAAGAAAGCAGGAGTCATAGTGTTAGACATCCGCCCAGACAGCCCCATCCAGCAAGACCTTTTCGATATCTCAACCCAGCAGATCACGAAGATGCGTCTCCTCGACCAGGTCGTAGACCGTATAAACCGCATCCACGGTTCCGAGACCATCGTGCTGTCCGCGCAGCAGTACATCCAGAAAGGCTCACGTGGTAAAGCCGATGTCTTTGCCAATGCTATAAAACACGATTTCAAAAGCAAAAATCCCACAACAAGGTGGAGTGATATAATAAAACTAAAGTAATTTTCTATATGAACAAAACAGTATTGATAACAGGAGCAACAAGCGGCATTGGTCTCGCTTGCGCAAGGAAGTTCGCTGCCAATGGCGACAGACTGATTCTGACTGGCAGGAACCAGGAACGGCTGGCAGAGATTAAGAAAGAGTTGAAAACCGACGTGCTGACACTTGCCTTCGATGTGAGAGAGCGAGAGAAAGCGAAGCAGTACATTAGCGAACTCCCCGCTGAATGGCAGCAGATAGACGTTCTGGTGAATAATGCAGGCCTGGCTTTGGGTTTAGAGCCTGAGTATGAGGGCAACCTCGATGACTGGGAGACTATGATTGATACGAACATCAAGGGACTTCTTACAATGACTCGTCTGATAGTCCCGGGTATGGTCGAGCGTAACAGCGGTCATATCATCAATGTCGGTTCCGTTGCTGGCGATGCTGCCTATGCCGGAGGTAATGTCTACTGCGCCACAAAAGCCGCGGTCAAGGCACTTACCGACGGACTACGCATCGATGTGGCTGATACAGCCATCCGTGTAACTAACCTGAAGCCGGGTCTTGTAGAAACCAATTTCAGCAACGTCCGCTTCAAGGGTGATGAAGGTCGCGCCAAGAAGCTTTATACCGGTATCAAGCCATTGACCGGCGATGACATTGCCGATGTGGCTGTCTATGCTGCCAATGCTCCCGCTCATGTTCAGATTGCCGAGGTGTTGATACTTGCCACTCATCAGGCAAATGGCAGCATTATCGTCAGGAAATAAATAGTAAAATCAGTACAAAACCGATGGCAAAACCGAGTAGCGACTTCTGAAGACGGGGCGACATTTCATCTTTCATCAGAAAGACGAATGCCGCTCCGAGTATAGTTCCCAGCAATGGGATAAGTAGTCCTGCTGCTAATGCCATTTATGCCTTGTTGAACTTTTCTTTAGGCTGCTTGCAGCGTGGGCAACGCCAGTCGTCGGGCAGGTCTTCGAAAGCCACGCCGTCGTGTTCCGCCGGGTCGTAGACATATCCGCAGACGGAACATACATATTTACCTGAAGCCTCCTGCTTGGAGAAATCAACTTCTGCGAGGACTGTCGGCACGGGGTTGTCCAAATCTATTACGCGCTTGGCTTCCAAGTTCTCATAGCCTTGCGGGGTGTGGGTGCCCATATAGACGGTAGGATTATTACGGACAAACTCACGTACGCGATCCATCGTCTCACGTGCTGCGGACAGGTCATCGAATACTACTGACAGTTTGTTCTCATACAGCGCCTCGTCCACATAGGTGATATCGGCTTGGAACATATAGTACAGTCCTTCGCTTTCGGCGATAACAAGACTGTTTCCGTTAGTATGTCCCTTTGCCTTTATGAACCACACACCGTCGCATATTTTCTGAGCCTCGGGGAAGTTATGATATGCACCGTCGGTATATGTTACCGCCACCAGATTAGGCAACCCTTTCAGTTCTTCTGCCTGCATCTCGTCGGCTCCAACATAAATCTTCGCATTGGGGAACGAGCGGAGTTCGCCAGAGTGGTCACTGTGACGGTGAGTGAGCAGGACTTTCGTCACTTGTTCGGGCGTGTATCCCAGCGCTGCCAGCGCATCCATATAGTCGCAAATGTTCTTGCCGGTATATGCCATGGCTTTCTCGTCGATGACCTCCTCAGGGAAGCCTGCGGGAAGACCAGTGTCAACCAGGATAACATCCGAACCCGTGTCTATCAGATAGTTCTGCAGGCTGCCGCGATAGCGGATGCTATGGTCGAACTTATCAGGACCTTCTTCGCCACCGAAAGCAAAAGGTTGGGTGTAGTATCCGTTCTCCCTGAATTTAACTGCTTTGATAATCATGGCTGTAGGGGCTTAGAATGTAACAGTCTCTACCAGTTCCATCATTTTGAAGAAGTCTGCCTTAGCGTCTTTCAGATAGTACATCACACCGTTTTCACCGTTCTCACCAAGAGCGGGTTTCAGAACGGGCATTTTGTCAACCAATGCCTTGCCCACTTCGGGACGGTTGTCCTCTACCAGTTTGCACTCGATGCGGAGCGTCTGCCCCTTGAAGGCACAAATCTCAGCCTTCTGGTTGGCAGCAATCTGGCGTGTGGCATTAGTCTTGCCAAAAGCCATGATGTAGATTTTGTCCTCGAAGTAGAGCATGGCTCCGTAAGGACGTACGCGGGGCTGGTCGCCCTCAACTGTTGCGAGATAGAATGTTCCTGCTTTCTCCAGGAATTCAAATACTTTCTTTGTTGCTTCCATTGTTTTGTTTTAAAGAATTAAATTACTTTGCAGGTTCCCACTTACAACGGACGGGCGATACAATGGCACCCTCCTTTTTCAACTCGGCAAAAGCCTTGTCTACTTCCTTGCGGTCGGCACCTAATGCCTTCGTTACGTCGCCTGCGGAGACGGGCTTGCCAGCCTCGCGCA
>JAFTFC010000156.1 GCA_017449725.1 Prevotella sp.
ACGGTCGGACTAAAGTTATACCATACTCTGCATATAAATACGTCGAATTGAATACATATACATGCGTAACCTTGCAAAAGGCAAACCTCATGAAACGTCGATAAACACTAAGCGCGCGTAACGCGGAACCTTTTTTCGAAAAATAGAATTTCGGGGAACCTAAAAATAGCATAGGCAGAGAAGTATATTTGCAGCCGCAAACCTGTGCGGAATAACTAAGAATAGGTAACAGTCTATATTGTCATGCAGGGTTAGCATTTCTGCCACTGATTTGCAAAAAAGTATAAAATTATGAATTATGAGGTGCGAATTATGAATTAAAATACTATCTTTGCAGTCTGAAACATGTAACATAAATATAAAATTAAGGTATTATGACAATCGACAAATTTAATTTCGCAGGTAAAAAGGCAATCGTTCGCGTGGACTTCAATGTGCCCCTGGACGAGAATGGTAATGTAACTGACGACACACGTATCCGTGGTGCACTGCCCACACTCAAGAAGATCTTGAACGACGGTGGTGCAGTGATAATGATGAGCCACATGGGTAAGCCCAAAGGCAAGGTCAACCCGAAGCTCTCGCTGAAGCAGATTGTTAAGCCCGTAAGTGATGCACTGGGTGTTGACGTGAAGTTCGCTGCCGACTGTGCCAATGCTACTGCCGAGGCTGCTGCTCTGAAGCCGGGCGAGGCATTGCTGTTGGAGAACCTGCGCTACTATCCCGAGGAGGAAGGCAAGCCCGTTGGCGTTGAGAAGGGTACTCCCGAGTACGACGAGGCTAAGAAGGCTATGAAGGTTTCGCAGAAGGAGTTTGCAAAGAAGCTCGCAAGCTATGCCGACGCATACGTTATGGACGCCTTCGGTACTGCTCACCGCAAGCATGCTTCGACAGCCGTTATCGATGAGTTCTTCGACAAGGACAGCCGCATGCTGGGTTACCTCATGGAGAAAGAGGTTCAGGCAGTAGACAACGTGCTCTCTAACATAAAGCGCCCCTTCGTTGCCATCATGGGCGGTTCGAAGGTAAGTTCAAAGATTGGTATCATCGAGAACCTGCTTGGCAAGGTTGACAAGCTCATCCTCTGCGGTGGTATGACCTACACCTTCGCTAAGGCTCACAACGGCGAAATAGGAAACTCTATTGTAGAGCTCGACAAACTGGACGTAGCTCTGGGCGTAGAGGAACTGGCAAAGAAGAACGGCGTAGAGCTTGTTCTCGGCACCGACTGCACAGCAACCAACGGTCTCGACTTCGGTACAATGACCGTTAAGCCTGGTTCTGAAATCATCACTTGCCCCTCTAACAATGTTCCCGCAGGTTTCGAGGGTGTTGATGCTGGTCCTGAGAGTCAGGCAGCATTCAAGGCAGCCATCAAGGGTGCCAAGACCATTCTGTGGAACGGTCCTGCAGGCGTATTCGAGTGCGACGACTTCACTGCCGGCAGCCGTGCCATTGGCGAGGCTATCGCAGAGGCAACAGCTGAGGGCGCATTCTCGCTCATCGGTGGTGGCGACTCTGTTGCTTGTGTCAACAAGTTCGGTCTGGCAGACAAGGTTAGCTATATCTCTACCGGTGGCGGTGCCCTGCTCGAGGCTATCGAGGGTAAGGTGCTCCCGGGAGTAGCAGCAATGAACGAATAAACACATCTTAATAAAACCAGAAATCACTATGGAAAAGAAATTTGTAATCGGCGACCGATTCAAGGACGAATGGATCTCTGTCCTTGATACGGCACAGAAGAAGTTGGAGTTCACCAACCACTTGGCATCAGCCAAGGAGTACAGAGACGAGAACGTGGCTCGCGCAGACCTTAAGGAACTGCAGACAACGGGTTATTTCTTCGACTTGCAGGTATTCCTTTTGGGTGAAGACGGCAAAGCGCATCGCCCCGACGAACGCGACATGATTCCCTGGTAATTCCGGCTCATTAAAAGCAAAATAGCGGCAGAGTTTTTCTCAGCCGCTATTTTTTTATTACGCACACTTTAAAGGGTCAAAGCAAAAAAAAATAGTATTTTAGTGGAAAATCCTTTGCAGTTTGAAAATAATTCTCTATTTTTGTTGCATAAAATTAGCAACTATGACAAACAAGAGAGATTTAAAGCGCATCATCAACTACATTTGCGATGATCTTTTCGCAGAGTGCATAGCCGCTTCGTTGTACAGCGGCAAACCGAATGCGGAAAATGTTAACAGCCTGCTGACAACGATTATTCGCCTGCAGAGCGACTACATCCGCAGAGTGTCTCACCCCGAGCCTGGCATGCCGGCAAAGAAATATTACAAGGTATTGACGGAAAGCTTCAACAAGGAGGTGTCGGAGATTATCGACAACATCGGGAACATGAATTAGAGTAAAGAGTTAAGAGTTGATGAGAAGATTTTGTTATTGGCTCCTTTACAAGAAATGGGGCTGGACTAAGGATGTCCGGGAGGAGCATCCCAAGAAGTTTATCATTGCACTGGCACCCCACACAAGCAACTGGGACTTCGTGCTGGGACAACTGTACATGAGAGCAGAGGGAATGAGAATTAACTTCCTGATGAAGAAGGAGTGGTTCTTCTGGCCGCTGGGAGTGATATTCAAGAGAATCGGAGGCATACCGGTATGGCGCTCCAAGCACACGAGTATGACGGACAACTTAGCAGCAACGGCACGCCAGATGGACGAGTTCCGCCTGTGTATCACACCCGAGGGAACCCGCTCGCCGAACGCCGACTGGAAGAAAGGGTTCTACTTCATAGCCCAGAAAGCCGAAATACCCATACTGCTCTACGGACTGGACTACGGACAGAAACGGATAGTATGCCGCAAGACATTCGTCCCCACTGGCGACGTAGAGAAGGACATGAAGGAGATAAAGGAGTACTTCAGCGAATTCGAAGGAAAACATAAGGAGAATTTTCTGATTTAAAGAAGTTGCGACGGAGTCGCAATAGACCATAAAAGGACGAAAACGAAAACAAAACAAAGAACGACAATGAATATTGAACTGAAACCCGCTTGCGTGTTCAAGCAGTTTGCGAGGATAAACCAGATTCCTCGCCCATCGAAGAAGGAAGAGAAGATGATAGAGTTTCTGAAGAACTTCGGAAACGAGTTAGGACTGGAAACCAAGGTTGATGAGACCGGCAACGTGCTGATCCGCAAACCTGCCACCAAGGGCTACGAGAATGCTCCTACACTGATACTGCAAAGCCACATGGACATGGTGTGCGAGAAGTTGGTAGACAAGGAGTTCGACTTCGACAAGGACCCCATTGAGACCTATATCGACGGCGAATGGATGAGAGCCAAAGGTACCACGCTGGGAGCAGACGACGGCATTGGATGCGCCATAGAGATGGCTATTCTGGAGGCTGACGATCTGGAGCACGGACCTATTGAGTGCGTTTTCACCCGCGACGAGGAGACAGGACTGACCGGTGCCGAGGGAATGAAAGCCGGATTCATGACGGGCGACATGCTCATCAACCTCGATTCTGAAGACGAAGGACAGATATTCGTAAGTTGTGCCGGAGGCAGGAACACCACCGCCACCTTTAATATATCGCGCGAAGCGGCTCCACAAGGATGGTTCTTCCTAAGAGCCCAGCTGAAGGGTCTCATTGGTGGTCACTCGGGCGATGACATAAACAAGAAACGTGCTAACAGCATTAAGATTCTTGCCCGCTTCCTCTATCAGACACAGGAGCGTTACGGACTCCGTCTGGCAAGCATGAATGCAGGAAAACTTCACAATGCCATTCCGCGCGACGGCGAGATAGTCTTCGCAGTGCCGGCAGAGAAGAAGGAGAACGTGAAGGCTGACTGGAACGTGTTCGCCGCCGAGGTTGAGGAGGAATACCACGTAACAGAGAAGAACATGCAGTGGACAATGGAAAGCGCCGAGGCTCAGGAGGTCATCGCAGAAGAGACTGGCAGAAAGATTATTCAGTCGCTCCAGGCTGTGCACAACGGCGTGCTGTCAATGTGCCAGGACGAAGAAATAGCATGGCTGGTAGAAACATCGAGCAACGTGGCAAGCGTGGAGACTTTCGATAACACGGTGAAGATTGTGGCAAGCCAGCGGTCTAACGTGATGAGTGCCCTTGACAATATGGCAGCGACGATAAAGGCTACATTCCAACTGGCAGGTGCCGAGGTGGTTCAGGGCGAGGGCTATCCCGCATGGAAGATGAATCCCGACAGCAAACTGACAAAGCTGGCTGTAGAGACCTACCGCGAACTCTTCGGCAAAGACCCGCAGGTGCTGGGAATACACGCCGGACTGGAGTGCGGACTCTTCTCTGAGAAATACCCCCATCTGGACATGGTATCCTTTGGTCCTACCCTTCGCGGTGTCCACTCTCCCGATGAGCGTCTGC